>PXDP01000200.1 GCA_003565035.1 PVC group bacterium
GACACCACCGGAACCCGCCCCCAGCCTGGATGGCGTGACGGATTATACGCAGGACTTCAGCGGCTTTGTCAGCGAAGCGACACTGCCGACGGGTTGGTCGGTCACTGCCAGCGCCGGAACCGATAGCTTCACTGAGTGGGCGACTGGAACCTCAGCTAGTGTCAAACATTCCTCTGAAACTGTGAACGTGCTTGGATTCCAGCACACAACCACCACCGGCACCGCCACCAAAACACTTACCATTATCAACGACACAGGAGCTGTATTGGATGACATCACGGTCTCCTATCTCGGGCTGGTAGCTCGTGCTAGTGAAGGCCGATCACCAGTCTACACAGTGGAAGTAAATGGCATTGAAGTTCCAACGCTCGCCTATGACACAGGAACTGATGGCAACGAGGCTGCCAAATCCGCTGGTGTGACCGGACTCGGTATCGCCGACGGTGACAGCTTCGAGATTACCTGGTCGTCCACAAACGGCGACGGTAGTGATGCCTCGCGGCAGATCGGCATCTCCGATGTGGTGGTGTCCGTGGGCGTTTCGACAGTTCCGCCTGCTATCTCAACGCCTAATGTCTCGCTGGATGTCTCCGATGAGCCGTTACTGGGCCAGGATTTCATCGGGGTGGACGCCACCATCGTCGATGACGGTGGCGATAATTGGACCGAGCGTGGCTTTGTCCTGACGCCCACCTCGGTCGAAAGCTCTCCGACTGTCGGCACCCCGGGAGCCACCGTCATTATCTTTGACGAATTATTTGTCACTATCGGCTTCGAGGAGTTCTTCTTCGCCGACTTCGAGGAATTGGATGCGGGCACGGAATACAGCATCCGCGCCTTTGCCAGCAACGCCGCCGGCACCGGCTACAGCGGTGTGCTGACAGTGAGCACCCTACCTGCGGCGATCCCGCTGGATGGCGTCGCTGCTTACTTCGAGGGCTTCTATCAGTTCGACGGCGCCTTGCCGACTGGCTGGGCCGCCGCCTCCTCCGCCGGAGTCAATGGCTTCGTTGGCGCATGGGGTTCGGGTAGCGCCGGTGGTTTCCGTGGTGAAGTCGGCGACCCTGAGGCCGAGCCCTTCGAACCGGGTGTGCTGGGCTACCAGCACACTGGCGACACGGGGACACTGCTCGTAACGGCGACCTTCCTCAACGACAGTGGTGCGCCGATTACCGATCTCAACCTGAGCTATCTGGGTCGCGTCGAGCGAGAAACCCAGAACCGTTCACCGATCTGGACGGTCACCGTGGATGGCACCGAAATCGAGGATCTGACCTACTCCACCGCGAGTGGAGAGGACGAAGAAATCTCCGCGCTGGTCTCGGGCTTGAACATCGCTCCCGGCGAGCAGTTCACCATTACCTGGTCCTCTGATAACGGCTTGCCAAGTGGCTCCTCCAAGCAAATCGGCCTGGCTGAAGTCTCGATTGAAATCAGTGAGCCTCCGGCCGTGGCCCAGCCGCTGCTCTCACTGGCCGCTGACACCTACTTCGAGGATCAGACAGTCTTCGTGGACAACTTCGGCGACTACAGCGGCGATGTGGTGCTCTACTACACCCTCGACGGCTCAACTCCCGATGCCACCAGCAGCGTTTACGACGTAGAGGGAGGCATCCTGGTGGAAGATGGTGCGGGCGCGGTGACGCTGACTGTGATCGCAATCGATACCGACACCGACGACGAGAGCACCACCACCGTCCGCAGCTACACCTTCCCGGTCAATGTGGCGGATATCGCTGACCTGCGCGCTGCGCCAACGGGTGGGCTCTATCGTGTGACGGGTGAGATCACCTTCACGGCGGGCACTGATTTCCGTGGCACCAAGTTCTTCCAGGACGCTTCGGGCTTTGGGATTCAAATCGATGACGCCGGAGGTATCATCAGCAGCGAATACGATGTGGGCGACAATATCGCTGGCCTCATCGGCACGCTGGGAGTTTTCCAAGGTCAATTCCAGCTCGTGCCGAGCTTCGATCCCGGTGCGCCGGTTTCCACCGGAAATACCGTCACTCCGGTCGTCCGCACGCTCGACAGCTTGACCTCTGCTGACCAGTCGATCCTGGTGCGCATCGATGGGGTTGCCTTTGAGGATGCGGGTGCCGACTTCGCAGGTGGCGGTTCTCTGACCGGCATCACCGATCCGAGTGTAGCCGGCTTTGATGGCATCTATCGCAACATCTTCGGTGACTCCGATATCACCGGCACGGAAATCCCGTCCGGTGCCGTCGATCTGATCGGCATCATTCAGGAAAGAAGCGATGGCCTGACCATCGGTGCCCGCTCGCTGGCTGATATCATCGAGTCCACTCAGCCCCCTTCCACCCCGCTGGTCGATTACCTGACGCAGCGCGGCCTGACGGAGGCGGACCTCGAAGTGGATACCGACGGCAACGGCCTGACCGTGCTGGAAGAATACTTCTTCGGCATCGGCGATGGCGTGGGCTCGGAGAGCAAGCTACTGGGCGTCCTCCCCGGAACCTCCGCCCTGACCGTGGTCAGCGACCTGGATGTCGATCCTGAGGGCGTGATTGTCGAGCTGCTGGCCACCAGCGACCTCGCTGCGGGCTTCAGTCCGGTGGACTTCACGGTATCGAGCGAGCAGAATGGCGACGGCAGCTTCACCCGGATCTACACCGAGACGACTCCGCCGCAAGAAGCCACCACCCGCTTCTACCAGCTGCGTCTGAGCGTGGACCAACAAGCCAACTAGCTCAGCTCAAAAAACGAAGCTTCATCCAAGCCGCCGGGACTCCCCCGGCGGCTTTTTTTTGGCCCAGCATTCTGGGGACAAGAGGCGGATATGTATTTACTGGAATGTTCCCGCGTGCGCACGAGCGTTCGTTGGCAACTCTGGCCTCGGGGCGTTTCTTCACGCTCGGTCGGGCGATCCCGCCTTCGCGCAAGGCTTTGGCGGGCAAGGAATCAGCCCGACTACTTAGAAGAGGACTTTAAAAGAGGACTCGCGCGGAGGCGCGGAGGCGCAGAGGGTGTTTGGCCCGGCATTCTGGCAACAAGATTAAACAATTGATTGCGATGAGAGTTTGAACCCGTGCGGGGAATTCCGGGCAGGGCCTACACAATCTCTGCGCCTCAGCGTCTCTGCGCGAGTCAAACCAGTTCTCGCATGGAGTCGGCTTGATCCGTAGTCGCGTGGATTCATCCCGCGACCGCAGCGACTGGGGGGTATGTATTTACTGGAATGTTCCCGCGTGCGCACGAGCGTTCGTTGGCAACTCTGGCCTCGGGGCGTTTCTTCACGCTCGGTCGGGCGATCC
>PXDP01000402.1 GCA_003565035.1 PVC group bacterium
ACCTGGATTTCACCGGACCTTCAAAAAAAGAAACCCCCGGGGGCTATGCCGAATCAATCTGGGAACAGGTCCATCCGCTCCTGCGGGACGCACCGCTGGCCACCGGGATTTTCGCGGCAAACGACTGGCTGGCCTGGCCCATTCTTGAGGAAATCCGTGCGAACGCTCCCGAACGCCTGCACACCACCGCCCTGCTGGGAGTGGACAATCTTCATGATCAGCTTTTTGATCCCAACCGAACCGCCGGACTGTCGTCGGTTCAGCCCGGCTTCCGTCAGGCGGGCGCCCGCAGTCTGCAGCTGCTCATCGACGCGGTACAGAATGGAACCGACATCCGGAACGTTTCCGACCGCGTGCCGCCGGTCAAGGTTCACACCCGCGGATCCACCGCCGGCAGCGCCTGTGAAGATCCGGTGGTTTCGGCAGTCGTGCGTGAACTCTGGGTCGGCATTCAGCAGAACGAGGCTCCGTCCATACGCACCCTGGCCCGCCAATACGGTATGAGCCTGCGCAATATGGAACTCCGCTTCGAGGCGCAGCTGGGCCAATCCGCCCGCATGCTGATTGCCGACATGCGCATTCAGCGCGGCCAGGAACTGCTTCGCGACAGCGGTCTGGCCATCACCGAGGTCTCCCGCCGCTGCGGCTACGCCAACAGCACCACCTTCTCCACATTGTTCAGCAAAAAAAACGGTCTCACCCCCAGACAGTGGCGCCTGCAGCACCGACAGGACTGATCCGCCCCCTGAACCCCGCCGCGCCCGAAACGGATACAGGAATGACCAGGAGCATCCGAATTCTTTTCAGCATGACCCTTCAGGAAATTATTCTTCCCCGGTGAACACCCGTACACGATAAAAACGGATGCCGGTTTGTTCCGGAAGATCGGCGGTGAATTCAAGATTCCCGTCACTCCCTGATAAAATTGTTGAAACAGGCTCCCAGCTCTCATCGCCATCCATCAGGTTGCCCCGCGCTTCCAACCGATACCAGCGGCCGGGATTTCCGACGATCTGCAGGGTCATCCCCTCCGCACCGTTTCCGCTCAACGGACTGAGTACCGGAACCGCCCCGGTCCAGATGCCGTCTTCCTTTTGGATCCCAAATCCGTATGCGGTCCGGGCATCGAAAGTCCAGCCTTCATGCTCCACGAAGTCCGTATCCTCTAAGTCATTGTCCTGCAACCAGGCTTCGAAAGGATCCTGAATGGTCTGCGGACGGGGGTCATCCAGGCTTTTGCCGCCGGGGAACAGATACACATCATCGAAAAGTACCGCATCGCCTCCCCAGCCGATCCAAATCAGGGAAGTGATGGCATTGGCACTGTAGGTGTATTTGGCCGGATCATCGTCCGCCGTGGTCACCAGGGTCGGGATGTCGTATTCTCCGCCCTCAATATAAATCTCATAGGTGCTGGTCGAGCCATCCAGCACCGCCCAGACCTTATACCAAGTGTCGCGGGCAATGGTTTGGTCGATGCCGACGTTGGAATTTCCGCTTCCCATGCCGTCGTAAAATATCGAAAACACGGAGTCGTTGCTGCCGTTGAAGGCGATGCGGAAGGTATTCAAATCGGAAAAGCGGATCTGCTGATTGAACGAGGAGGAGCCTGCCGGAATGTTAAACCGAAAAAAGAACGTGGCCGATTCCCCATCGTCAACGGACTGGGGCAGGCTTTTGGAGGCGGAGTTGTTGGAGCCGCCCGGACGAAAAGAAAAAGCCTGATTGCCGCTGTCCTCCGGGTCCTCCACCACCAGACTGTGGGTTTGGGCCGTCCAGCCGTTCTGGCCGCTGATGTTGCCCAGGGTCAGCCCTTCGAAATCCTCATGCAGTGCCCAGGGACTCAGCCAATGCGCGTAGAGCGTGGTGTCCTCGACCAGACTGAGGGTGGCCGCCCCGCCCGCGGGATAATCGGCCAGCAGGCCGTTGGGGTCGGTTTTCCACCCGAGAAACGTGAAGCCGTCACGGGTGGGTTCGGGAGAAAAGGAAATCGCCACCTCGGTGCCGCTGTCGGCGGTCACGGGATCGGGCACCGGGCCGCTGCCGCCGTTCGCGTGGTAGCTGAGGGTGTATTCCAGCACTTCGACAATACTCAGGGTTCCGGGGACGACGGTCAGATCGTAATTGCCCCCGGCGGTCAGGGTCCCCTGCTGAATGGCGTAGGTCCCCACCGTTTCGCCGCTCTCGCGGGTGAGGCTGCCAGTGAGGGTATCCCCCCCGAAAAGCTCCCCCCCGGTAACCGTCCAGGTCAGGGAGGGATCGGTCTCTCCCAGGCCTTTGATCTGGTCATCGGCGGTGACTTCCAACGAAGCGGCGGTGATGGTGAAGGTTCCGCTGTCCGATCCGGTATAATTGGGGTCGGTCACGTTGGCCGTGAAGGCATAAGTTCCCGCATCGACCGGTGGTTGCGTAAGCCCGTCAAAGGAAATTTCCACCGCCACGCCGACGGGATCGGTCGTCACGGTCGGACTCAGGGCGTCCCCGGAGTACGCCTGACTAAGGTCAGCAAAGCTTATACTCACCGGAGCCGGATTGACGGTGAGTTCCAAAAAAAAATCCAGCGGCTCGTAGGTGAAATCGTCCGTAGGTGAAAAGCGGGCCGGATGGCTGGCAGTCCCGGCCTCGGGCGTCCCGGTGCTCGGCACAAAGGCAAAACTGCCGGCCACGGGTTCCCCGGACGGATTCTGCACCTCGCCACCGGTGAACAGGGCGTCGCCCAGGGTTTCTCCAAAGGTGAGCGGATCCACCGTGGGCGGGCTGATCAGATTCAGCTCGATTCCCGATACCTCCAGCACCGCCGCCTCACTGGTGCTGGTGCCGTTGTCATCGCTCACTTGCACGGTATAACTACCGGAGTCCACGACCCCGGCCGGATTCAGGCTCAGGCTGGCCGAAGTGGCTCCGTCAAGCGCCACGCCGTCTTTGAACCATTGGTAACTCAATGTACCGTCCCCGCTGGCAACCACCGAAAAGGTATGACTGTCCCCGGCCTCCAGACTGGCTCCCTCAGGCTGGGTTTCAATCTCCGGACCAGGAGAAATGGTCTCGGGTACCGCATAAAACCGGGCGGCATTCAGGGAGACCCGGGCGGTCGATGAGGAAATTGTGGATAAGAGAACATCAATACGCCCTTCTTCATCAGGGCTGACATCTTCCCAAATCATCCAACCTTCCACCGCGTAAGGCTCATTGCCTCCGTCATTGGGTCCACGGGAAGTCCAGTGGACTTGTGTGCCCAAGCTTTCGTCGGTGTGGGCATTGAAACCTTCGATCG
>PXDP01000366.1 GCA_003565035.1 PVC group bacterium
CCCGTCAAGGCGATCAGGCCCTCGCTGTGCGCCGCCAGTTCACTCAAGTCCGCCGCCGGATAAGCCGCGCTCTCCCCCGGCAGCCGCCCCGACTGCTTGCGCCAGCGCAGTTGCATGCGCGTCAACAAGCGGCAGAGGTTGCGATAGCCGGCAGGGTTTTGCACCAGCACTGGCAGGTGGCCGAGGTAGTCGCCAGTCAGCCAGGTATGCTCCAGTCCGCGGGCCAGCGTGAGTTCCGCACTGACGATGGCCGCAAAATCGAGGGGCTCGGCGGCAAACTGAAAGTCCGGTGCCCCGTAGAGTCCGTTGCGGTCAGGCATGGCCGCGGCGCGAATCCCGGCCCGGTGCATCTGCTCCACCATACGCTTTGGCGGCAAGGCCCCCCGCAAGAAGTTAAACGCGCTGCGGGCATGTAATTCCACGTAGTCGTTCATCCCCCTAGCTTTTCATTAAATGAGTTTTTCCACGGAATTCCTCGTAGCGACTGGCTTTATGCCAGGATAGAGCCGTTTCGAATCGGGAGCCGTTTCGAATTGAGGGAGAAAGGGGCTTCACGGAGTTACGCCCGCTCAAGACCCTCTCGCTACAAAAAATAAAAAAACTTATTTTATTCATCTTTTAGTCGTAAGCTCCGATTAGTTGCCAATTGGCTCCGCGACGCCGGAGGCAAAACACGCCTGCCGCCTCGATCGCCACATCCCACTCGCAATAAGCCCAGGGCTGGGCGCTCGCCCAGTCGCCACTCACAGGATAGGGACCATGGGCCGCAGTGACCGCTCCAGTGACCAGAGAACTCGCCACATGCGCCAGACGATCTTGCTCCAACCAGACCGTGGACGGCAGCGGCGGGCGCAAGCGGCGCATGGGAGGCCCCATGCGGGGGGCACCGGCAGTCGTCTGGCTGCTCGTCTTAGGCGCTGCCGCTGCGTCCTCATCCTCCGGTAGGGGCACCAGCTCATAATCATCCGGTCGATGGCTGTCCCGCAGGCGGGGTGCGCCAAAGGCCTCGCCGCCCAGCAGACCCGCCAGTTGATCCAGCGTCTCCTGCAAGCGCCAGGGGTTGCGCACACTGCGCTCGAACAAGCCAGCCTGACGCGCGAGCGGGTCCACCGGATCGACCGATACCTGCCCCCGGACGACTGGCGAGGCAAAGGGCTGCTGCTCCAGATAGTTACCCAGCAAGCGCTCCAGCAGATCCGCCCGCCGCGTTGCCTCTGGCAGGCGAATGACCTTGCGCAGCGTTTGCCCATTCTCCAGCCAGAGGTCCAGCGCGAGCGCACGCGCCATTTTTCCGGTGTGCTGCAATTGTTGCTCCAGCGTTTGGGTGGCCTGCTGCAGCAAGCCGCGCAGCGCGGGCAGGTCCTGCACCGGCTCCTCCAGATCGAAGCCTGCGTGATACTCCACCTCCAGTTGCCGCACTTGCAGCACTGTGGCTGCCTGGCCGTTCAGCCGATCCCAGACTTCCAGCCCGACGGGCCCGAGGCGTTCGCCCAGGTCCTGCCGTGGCAAGGCCGCCAGTGCCGCCAGCGAACGAATGCCCCAGCCCTCCAGAATACGGCAGTGCGCCGCACTCAAACCATCCAGCGCGGCCAGAGGCAAATGCGCCAGCAGCTCTTGCACCCGCTGCTCGTCGGGAAGGATCTTTAGCCGGAAGCGCTCTGCGGTGGATGCCGCCAGCACCGCCCAATCCGGCGTCGCCGCCAGGCCGGCCCGCGCCGGTAGCCCGGCACGCCGCAAACGCTGCAACAGCGACGGCACGCGTGCAGCCAGCTCGGTCAGATCTGGACGCAGCAATTCGAGCGTCGCCACGCCCTGCCCCAGCTCAATTTGTGGGGTCAACTGCCAAGCCACGTCCCACAGCAGGCGCGAGGCCGCACGCTCGGCAGCGGCGTCTGCGTGCACGACGCGGATGTCGCCACAACGCGCCAATGCCCGCGCCATCGTCATGCCGGGCACCAAGTCCCGCGCCTGCGCCGCCTGGCTCAGCTCAGCCAGCCGCCCGGCGGCATCCACCAGCACGACCGGCCCGCCCGGTTTGGCGGGCGCGGCCCGCAGGGCGGCAAAGAGCCGGAAGTTTTCGATCTGGAAATGGAGATACATACATTCGCGTGCGATTGAGCGGTTAGAATCCACAGCGGTCTCAGCCCGCCAGCGCGGCATCCGGCTGCGGCAGTTGCCCCCGCGAGTAGCTGCGCGTCGTAGCCTGCAAGCGGTCCAACAGTGCCTCGCGCGGGGTATCCATATCTGCCAACTGGCGCGGTTCAGCCAGCAGGATGCGCCGGTCCGCGCAACGCACACTCGGCGCACTGGAAAGAATCAATACGCCCCCGGCCCGCTGATGCGCCAGCCGCTGCAAACGATACCAGACAAAAGGCTGAACCGCTCGCAGTTGCTTCGCCGCCAGGCCGCGAAGATCCGCCGCCACCAAAGCAAAATTATCATCCCGCAAGAGCAGGTCCAGCGCCTTGACCGCCTGCTCCGGCCCGCGCACCGGCACCCACAGCAGACGCTCCCCCAGGCCGTCATGCAGCGTCTCCGAATCCAGACCCAAGGCAGTATCCACCAGCGCATGATAGGCCCCCGTCCGCCAGCGCGACCGCAGCATACACTCCAGCAGACTCTGCCCCCCGACCGATGGCCCCGCACAGACACACTCCCACAGCTGCTGCTCCGGCAGCACCCAGGCCTGCCCGCGTTCGCCCCCAGGCATCTCGTCTGCGATCGCTTCGGACTGCCCCCTACAACTCTCTGACGCACGACTCCCCGCTCCCCCCGCAGGCGACTCCAGCCCCTCCAACGGATCCAGCAAAGCCGCCGCCGGACACATCCCCGTGCGGTCCGCTAACTTCTTAAAGTCACTCACTGCTGCTTTTTCAGCCACGCCAGCAGTCAAAAAGACAAACGAGCTGCCTGCAAGCTAATAGTGAACATTATATCACTATTAGCAAGAGCCGTAGGAGAGGGCTCTTGAGCGGGCGTAACTGCGTGAAGCCCCTTTACGCCTCGACCGATACGCCAGGTGGGTTCGAGCATATGAGAGGATGGCGGTGGTCGTTCGTAAAGCGATTCACTTTTAACCGTTCTTGACAGATCAGCAAGAATCATTTTGCTACCAGTATGAAATCGCTACACATCCGCAATCTGGACGACGCTGTTTTAGAAGGGCTGAAACGCCGTGCCTCACGTCATCGGCGGTCCTTACAAAAAGAAGTCGAAACACTGCTCAGTGATGCGGCTCGGATGATCCCCGCCGATTCAGCCGGGAA
>PXDP01000090.1 GCA_003565035.1 PVC group bacterium
CCGTTCAATTCAAACGACCCTTCGCCCTCGGTGAAACCCACGTCACCAACGCCCAATTCCGCCGTTTCCGCCCCGATCACCGCAGCGGCACCTTCCAGGGCGTGAACCTCGATCACGATCCGCTCCCCGTCGTCAACATCACCTGGAACGATGCCGCCCGCTACTGCAACTGGCTCAGCATTCAGCAGGGGCTGCAACCCGCCTACTTCCTGAATGCGGACAATCAGATGGAACTCATCTCTCCGCCCACCACCGGCTACCGCCTTCCCACCGAAGCCGAATGGGAGCGCGCCGCCCGCGCGGGTCCGGAAAACCGCCTTTACCCCTGGGGGGACGGGTTCCCGCCGCCCGACAGCGCCGGCAACCTCGCCGGCCAAGAATCCCGCAATCTCCTTCCCCGCTTCATCGAAGGATATACTGATCCGCACGCCGGTCCGGGACCGGTCGGCACCGAACCCGCCCTCGCCTTCGGCCTGCGCGGCCTCTCCGGCAATGTCAGCGAATGGGTCAACGACGGATACACCGTCCCCTCCCCCTCGCGCGAGCCGCTGATCGACCCGACCGGGCCAGCAAACCGCCCCTTCTACGTCATCAAAGGCGGAAGCTGGCGGGATTTCGCCCCCGGCGATCTGCGCAGTGCCCGCAGACGCTTCGGCAACACCCCGCAGCCCGATGTCGGCTTCCGCGTCGCGAGGTATCTTGACTAATTTCAGCGCTTGGAGAATGAAGAAACGTTTTCCGATGATCGGAAAATCATTCACCAACGGTTCCGACCATCGGAAAACACAGATATATCCCAGTATTTTCTCAAAATCCCGGAACGTCTATCTTGTCTTTTTTTTATGACGCTTTAACAAGACACCTTAGCCCTAACAGGGGCCCTTTCGGCAAACCCTCCGCCCGCACACCCACCTCCCGTACATTATGAACCTGCCCCAAAACCCCTTCCTGCAACTGACCCCTCCCCGGGTCATCAAAGCCCTCAATCATCTCTCCAGTCTCATCTGGGAGAACCCTGAACCCGTGCAGGTCGCATTTTCCAGCGCCGATGACAATGCGATTCCTTTCGCCAAAGCCCGGACGCTCAGCTACACCCCCGTGACCCTGCCGTTTGCCTGGGGCAAATTGTTTCAAACCGGCTGGTTTCATCTCGAAATCCCCCCGGCGGAAAGCGGCCGCCCGCGCTATCTTCACTGGCGAGATCAGGGCGAAGGCACCCTGTTTTTCGATGAAACGCCCTGGTACGGATTTGATGTCGCCCACCGCTACGTGCGGATCCCCGACGGTGTCAGCGAAGCCTGGATGGAAAGCCTCTGTCTGCAAAGCGCCATCTGGCATCCGGAAGCCACCGGCACCTCGCCCGAGGGCAGCCAGCTCACCCGCGCCGAACTCGTTACCCGAAACGATGCCGCATGGCAGGCCTACCACGCCCTGGACACGCTCCGGAATCTCGCCAACCACGAAGCCAAACCCTCACCGGACTTCGCCGGGCTCCGCGAAGAAGGCTCCGGCTACCGTCCCGCCCCGGAACTAATTTCCGTACTTCTCCGCAAGCTTCTCCGGATTATGGATGATGCCGTCTGCGCCCTGGACCGGGGCGGCCCCGAAGCCCTGCTCTCGGTCCTCGACGCCGCCAAACCCTGGCTTTCGCAGTCCCCCCAGCCCGTCAACGCCGTGCTCACCGGCCACGCCCACATTGACCTGGTCTGGCACTGGCCCGAACGCTGCGGCGAATACAAAGCCCGCCATACCTTCGCCAGCATGAACCGGCTCATGGAGGACTATCCCGAATTCCGCTTCGCCTACTCCCAGTCCGCCTCCTATGAAGCGGTCAACAAAGCCTGCCCCTCCCTGATCGACGCGGTGCGGCACCGCATCCGCGAAGGCAAATGGGAGGCGGTCGGCGCCACCTACGTGGAAATGGACAACCTCATGGCCTGCGGCGAAGCCCTCACCCGCGCTTTTTTGGTCGGTCAGGACGAATTCAACGCCCTCTTCGGCGAATCATCCAGTACCCTCTGGCTGCCGGATGTCTTCGGCTACGCGGGTTGCCTCCCGCAAATCATGCGGCAGTGCAAGGTCGAAAACTTCTTCACCACCAAGCTCACCTGGTCAAACATCAACCGCTTCCCCTACAGCAGTTTCATCTGGCGGGGCACCGACGGCTCCGAAGTCCTCACCCACGTCACCCAGGAACTCGGCTACAACCAAAACGCCACCCCGGAAGAGGCCCGCACCGCCGCCAAAGCCCATCTCCAGTCCGATGTCCACGATGCCTTCCTCCAGCCCACCGGCTTTGGCGACGGCGGCGGCGGGGTCACCCCCGAAATGTGCGAACGCGCACGCCATCTGGAATCGCTCCAGGGCGTTCCCCGCACCCAGTGGGGACGGATCGACGACTTCTTTGCAGATCTCAACACCGTCCGCGGGCAGCTCCCCCATTACCAGGGCGAACTTTATCTTGAGTACCACCGCGGCACCTTCAGCACCCACGGCGATCTCAAAGCCGCCTTCCGCGGACTCGAACGGGCTCTGCTCGTTCAGGAGGCCGCCCACGTGCTCCACCGCGCGGGCCCCGTTGACGTCCATCCCTGGAAACGCCTGATTTTCAGCCAGTTCCACGACTACATCCCCGGCAGCAGCGTCTGGGAGGTTTACAAAGAAGGCGTCCCCGAACTCACCACCCTCGCACAGACCGCCCTGGATCAGGCCGGCGCACAAAGCGGCGAAGGCCTCTGCCGCTTCAACCCCCTGCCGCTCCCCCGGCCGTACCTTTATGAGCAGGATGGACAGCTCCGGCGCGTGACCCTCCCCCCCCTGGCCGCCGTCGACCCGGCCACCCTGCCCGCCGAAACAGTTTCCCCGGCCGCCGCCGCCGGAAACGAACTGACCTCCGACCGTATCCGCGCCCGGTTCAATGACCGGGGCGAGGTGGAAACTCTCATCCTCGACGGCACCCCCGTCCCGCAGACCGCGCCTCTGAATCAGCTCTGGATCTATCCCGACCATCCCCACAAATACCCGGCCTGGGACATTGACCGCCAGACCCTCACCCTCGGAACCGCCCTCGACACTCCCGCCGAACCGGTCCCCTGTCCCTGCGAACCCGGCACCGCCGGACTCGCCTTCCGGCGTGCGGTCGGACACAACAGTCAACTCACGGTCTTCTACCGCCTGACTTCCGGCGCATCTGTTTTGGAAATCGAGTTGCAGCTTGACTGGCACGAAGAGCACGCCCTCCTC
>PXDP01000516.1 GCA_003565035.1 PVC group bacterium
CGCCGAGGACCCCGCCGCCCTGGTCAACGGACGCGCCGAACAGGCCACCCCCACCGTGGCCCCCCCCATGGCCCAGATGAGCTGGCGCGGCGGGTTCTACTGTGAAGGTGCCGCAGGGGCGGTGTCTCTGAACACCGGAGAGGCCCCCTGGACGGTTTGCGACCTGACCCACGCGGTCACGCTGTCCCGCAAAGGCGGATTGGGGTATCACGACATCGGACCCGCCCATCATGTGGACCTGCGCGCGTGGCACCGTCCAGGGACGTCTGTTCCCGCCGGGGTGGTGCTGGGGCCGGAAGACCCCCACCTGCGCGTGCATGGCGTGGTCACCCCGGGATGGAAACTCCGTCGCAGCGGACTCCCCCCGCAGAGCAGCGGCACCTTTGAGGGCGGTACGATTCGCAACGGAGATCTGACACTTCCCGCCACCCTGCCACCCCACAGTCAACACTCCTGGATTTGGGACACCGAAACTTATCTCTGCGGCTATCCCGATCTTCACTGGTCGGGCGGGGCGGGGAGCGAAATTTCCGTCGAGTGGGCTGAGAGTCTGTATCTGCCTCCCGAAAGCGGCGAGGTCAACGCCTCTTCGCCCAAAGGCAACCGCGACGAGGTGGAGGGCAAAATCTGGTTCGGCTTTGGCGACGGCTTTGTCGCCTCCGGGGCTTCCGAATCCTCCCCCGCCTTTTGGTGGCGTGCAGGCCGCTACCTGCGCATCCAGATCCAAACCGCTGACACCCCGCTCACCCTTGATCGCCTCGCCATCCGCACCACCCGCTATCCGCTGGAAGCCGCTGACCAATGGCGAGGAGATTCGGCCTGGGAAAACATTCTTGCCCTCTGCCGGAAAACCCTGGAGGTGGGCGCCCACGAAACCTGGGCCGATTCCCCCTACTACGAACAAATGATGTATGTGGGCGATACCCGGCTGCACGCCCTCTCCAACTATCTCTGCTACCGCGATGACCGCCTCACCCGCCGGGCCATCGAACTGCTGGACTGGTCCCGGCAGGGCTCACCCTGCGGCATGGTGGCCGAACGATACCCCTCGTCCTGGCGGCAGGACAGCGGCACCTACGCCATGATGTTCGTTTGGATGCTGCGGGATTTTCTCTACTGGCGCGACGACGAACCTTTTGTCCGCAGCCACCTCGCGGCCATGCGGCAACTCCTCGAAAGCCTCCTGACCTTTTGCCAAGCGGACGGACGCATGGGCGAGGTCCCGGGCTGGCCCTTTGTCGATTGGGCCGTGGGCTGGGAGCAGGGCTGCGGCCCCGGGGTGCGCGGGGGCGATTCCTCCATCCTATCGCTTCATTGGGTACTCACCCTGCGGGCCGCCGCGCAAATCGAACGCGCCGTGGGCGAGGAAACGCTCGCACAGCGCTGCGAAAACATGGCCGCACGCTGCATGGAGGCCACCCTCTCCCGCTACTGGGACCCGCAGCGGCACCTCATACTGGACAGCTCTGATCCCGCCGCGCCGACCAGCGAGCACGCCCAGACCCTGGCACTCCTCACCCAACTGGCCGGAGCGGAACGCGAAGCGGACATGCTGCAGGCTCTGGAATCGGAATCCCTCGACATCCGCTGCACCATCTATTTCCGCGCCTATCTGCTGGAGGCCCTCTTCCTGCACCGCCGCGAAGCCGCGTTTCATCACTGCCTCGGCGAGTGGCGCGACATGCCCCGCCACGGCTTTAAAACCCTGCCCGAACAGCCCGAACCCACCCGCAGCGACTGCCATGCCTGGAGTGCCCATCCCCTCTACCACAGTCACGCCTCCATCGCCGGAGTGCGCCCGGAGGCCCCCGGATTCCGCAAGATCAGCATCCGCCCGCTTCCCGGACCCTTTACCGAATTTGAAAGTGTTTCCCTGCATCCGCTGGGTGAAATCCGGGTGAAATTTCGTCAGGGAATACTTGACGTACGCGTACCCGACGGAGTTGAATGGATTGAATGAGCACCCGAAGAAACGTTGATGCCCCCCTCACCAAACCCGTCATACTTGCGCTGGGTCGGCAGACCTGGCGGGCGGGGCAGGAACGGCATGAGATTTGGACGTCGGAACGAAGCATCCGGGATCCTGAACTTTGGTTTGTCTGGGGAGGACACGGCAGCATCCGCACTCCGGAACGGACGGTTCACCTTCATGCCGGGATGGCGTTGTTGGTCTTGCCTGAAATCCTCTATGATGTGGTGCAAAACCCCAAGGACCCGCTGTCGATCAATTACTTCGAATTCCGAACCCCCGAAGTGCTGCCCGAGCAGGATCTCTGCGTCCTGGAACATGCGGATTTCAGTTTGTACGACGGCATGAGCCGAAGAATTCTGGAACTGTATTGGGAAAGCTTTGCGGAACACGGATGGCAACCGGGACCGGACAGTCCCGCCGTATATTTCCAGGAGGAGGAGGAGTACGTGCGCACCGGGGCCTTCTGCCCCAATCCCATTCGCATGTTCCCTCCGGCGCATGTCGAACAGGAACCCGCCACCCGTCTCGCACGCCAACTCTTCCGCGCCCTCCTCGCCGATTTTTTGCACCGCATGGAACACCAGAGCCTCCGCCCGGATATGCTCGGAATCGAAGCCCGCCACCGCAATTTGGTCATGGACATCGCCGCCCGCCTCCGCACCCGCCCCCACCTCTTCAACTCCATTCAGGAAGTCGCCCGCGATGCCGGCTACAGCACCGACCACTTTTCCAGACTTTTCCACCGAACGATGGGATGTTCTCCGAAAACCTACCTGCTCAACTGCCGTATTGACCTCGCCAAGCACCTTCTGCTCGAATCCCCCTATTCCATCAAAGAAATCGCCGACCAGCTTGGCTACAGCGCCCCCGGCTTCTTCTCACGGCAGTTCAAAAACGTCACCGGATTCGCCCCGATCGACTTCCGCGAAGAAAACAAACGCGATCACGGGTAACCCCCCGCCACCAGAATCTCCGGACAGTTCCCCGAAGGTCTCCCGGGCGGCTCCGGCATCCGGTCCGTGACCAGCAGATCAATCCGGCGGGGATGAATCATCACCGAGGCAGAGCTCTTTCCGAATTTCTCTGAATCCATCAGCAACACCCCCCGGTCCGCCCGCGCCGCCATGACCCGTTTAACTTCAATCTCCATCGGATTCGGATCCATCGGCCCTTTCACAGGATCCCACGCCGTCGCCCCCAGAAAACAAATCGAATACCGCTGCTGCCCAATTTCGCGCAGCGTCCCCGGTCCCGTCGTATTCCCCGACA
>PXDP01000328.1 GCA_003565035.1 PVC group bacterium
CCTACATCTGCTTGCGCAAATGGCTCGGCAGGATTTTCAGGTCGTCACGGTACTTCGCAATCGTGCGGCGGGCCACTTTGAAGCCCTGTTCGGTCAAGGCCTTGACCATGGCCTGATCCGAGAGCGGCTTGGCCGGATTTTCGCCATCCACCAGTTTGCGGATGGCATCCTTGATGGACTTATTCGAGACCAGCTCCCCATCCTCGCCTTTGTATCCCGGCGTGAAGAAATACTTCATCTCAAACACCCCCTGCGGTGTGCTCATGTATTTGTTCGAGACCGCGCGGCTGACCGTTGTTTCGTGCACCCCGAGTTTTTCCGCCACCTCCGACATGGTCAGTGGTTTAAGCTTTGACACCCCCTCCTCCAGAAACTCCCGCTGCACTTTGACAATCTCAAACGCGATCCGGACAATCGTGGACTGCCGCAGGCCGATGCTTTTCATCAGCACCCCGCCCGCTTTCATCCGCTCCCGGATGTACCGCTTCACATCCTTCGGGGTCGACGGATCGTTCATCAGTTCCTTGTAATGACGGCTGATCCGGATTTTCGGCAGATGATCCTTCTCCGAGCGCACATGCCAGGCCCCCTCTTTGCGTTCCACAAAAATTTCCGGCACCACGTAGACCGAAGGATCTTCGGTATAGAGCCGTCCCGGTTTCGGGTTCAGACGCGCGATTTCTCTGGCGGCCCGCTGCACATCCTCCACGCTCACATCCAGAGCCCGCGCGATGTCCGCATATTTGTGACCGCCGAGTTCTTTTAAATATCCGTCCGAAATCTGATACGCCAGCGACGATTCCCGGTCCATCCGCTTCAACTGAAGGCAAAGACATTCCCGCAAATTCCGGGCTGCGATTCCGGCGGGGTCAAAATCCTGAATCACTTCCAGAACCCACTGAAATGCATGCAGAGAGGCCCCGATACTTTCCGCCAGCTCCTCCAGCGGCGAAGCCAGATATCCGTCATCGTCCAGACTGCCCACCAGAATTTCCGCCACCTGCAGCTCAAAGCCCTGCAGCGAACTCAGTTGCACCTGGGCCATTAAATGATCCTGCAGGGTTTCACTGCGTGTCAGTGACTCCATCATGAACTGACGAACAGAATCCTCATCGGACGACGGCCGCTGAATCACCTCGTTGCGCCGAAAATTATCCCGGTTGGCATCGTCCAACTGCGCCAGCAGTTGAAACTCCTCCTCAAATTCCCGGTCCGACACATCCTCGTAGCTTTCGTCCCGTCCCGGCTCCACCTCCACCTGCTCCCGAACCGGCTCAATCAAATCCAGCGTCGGGTTGGTTTCCAGTTCACGCGTAATGAGAGCCTGAAGTTCCTGAATCGGAGCCTGAAGCACCTCCAGCGACTGACGCAATTGCGGCGCCAGCACCTGGGATTGACGTTGAACCTGGGATTGGGATAAGTATGCGTCCAATGAAACTCGCGTGGGAAAAAGTTGAAATCCTTAGCAAGTTTCATGCCTATATCACAAAACCCTAATAATCAAGTAAAGATTTTCAATTGCGCCTTAGTTTTCTTTCGGCAGGACCGCAAGCGAGTAACTGCTCAGGATATCTTTCCATACCGGAAGCGCGCTTTGCAGCAAGGGTAAAATGCGTTCCAGTTGATGCCGGACCACCATCAGCCGCTGATCCTCCTGTTCCAGAGCCAGCAGTTCGCGCTTGGCCTGCGGCTCAAACCCGGAGCAGGCCGCCACCGCGTAGGCCAGGCTTTCGCGGGATTCATAAAACCGGTCCGAAGGCTCGTCTCCAGTCGACAGAACCAGCACCTGACGGTGAAGCGCGTACACACGCGTGGCCAGCGCCTCATCCCAGTCCCCGGTGGCATCGTGCAGTCTTTCGACCCGGGCGGAATCGTAACTGTGCAATTGGTAGCGGGTCTCCAGCCGCACCCGCCGCCGCCCCTCCACCAGCACATCCACCGATCCGTCGGGATTGCGGTTGAGCACCCGGGTGATCGCCACCGCGCAGCCCACCTCATCGGTCTGCTCGCCATCGCTGTACACCATCACGAAGTCCCCCTCCTGTTTGGGCTCCTGTTCGCAGTCGGCAAACATTTCCAGATACCGGGGTTCAAAAAGGTGAAGCGCTGTGACCTCACCGGGAAGAATGACGGTGGGGATTGGAAATAAAGGAAGGGTATTGAATTCGATCATGATCATGCATCGTACCCCATCTTTGCGTCCTTACAAGAAGAGCGCCGCGCCTGAATTGCCGGTTTCCTCGACAAAGTCATAGCCAAGCCGTTCAAGAAAGACAATGAAGGCCTGCTCCTCGGCTTCCGGCACATGCAGACCCGCGAAAACCCGGCCCAGGTCCGCGCCATGATTCCGGTAATGGAAGAGGCGGATATCGCAGCCCGGCGGAAGCGATTCCAGAAAGCGCGCCAAGGCCCCGGGACGCTCCGGAAACGCAAAGCGGAACCAGCGTTCGGGCTCCTGCCCCGTGCCCCGGCCGCCCACCACATGCCGCAAATGCAGTTTGGCCAGCTCGTCCCCGCTCAAATCCACCGTGGCAAAGCCCCCGGCCTCCAGTTCGGCCACCAGTTCCCGGGCCTCTTCGAGATCCCGCACCTGCACCCCGGCAAACACGTGCGCCTGCTCGGGATCACTGCGGCGGTAATTGAATTCGGTAATCCCGCGTTCGCCCAGAGCACGGCAAAACGCGCGGAAACTGCCCGGCCGCTCGGGAATCGTCACCGCCAGAAGCGCCTCCCGCTCTTCCCCCAGCTCCGCGCGTTCCGCCACATGGCGAAGCCGGTCAAAATTCATGTTCGCCCCGCACGCCATGGCCACCAGGGTGGGACAGCCTTCCGGATGCGCCCGCCGCCAGGCTTTCAGTCCCGCCGTCGCCAACGCCCCGGCCGGCTCCAGAATCGACCGCGTCTCTTCATACACATCTTTGATGGCGGCGCAGATGGCGTCGGTATCCACGGTGATCATTTCATCCACCACCTCCCGGCAGATCTCAAAGGTTTTTTCCCCCACATGCTTCACCGCCACTCCGTCCGCGAAGAGCCCGACCTCCTTGAGGATAATCCGTTCCCCCGCCTCCAGCGAGCGCGTCATGCTGGCCGCCTCGACCGGCTCCACGCCCACCACGCGAATCTCCGGGTAGAGCCGTTTCAGATACGTGCCGATCCCCGCCAGCAGCCCGCCGCCGCCGACCGGAACGAACACCGCGTCAATGCGCTCATCATGCTGACGCAGCAGTTCCATGCCAATGGTCCCCTGCCCCGCGATCACCGCCACATCGTCATACGGATGCACATACACCAAATTCTCCGCCGCCATCAGCCGCTTGGCCTCCGTCTGCGCCTCGTCATACGAATCGCCCGCCAGCACCACGTCTCCGCCCAGTGCTCTGACCGCATCCACCTTGATTTGGGGGGTGGTTCGCGGCATGACAATCCGAGCCCGGCACCCGAGCGCCCGCGCCGACAGCGCCACCCCCTGCGCATGATTCCCCGCCGAAGAACAGATCACCCCCCGCGCTTTATCCGCATCCGACAGCATCCGCATCCGGTTGTACGCCCCCCGGAGCTTGAACGAAAACACCGGCTGCATGTCCTCGCGCTTCAGAAAAACCTCCGCGCCCAGCCGCGCGCTCAGGCGCGGTGCCCGCTCCAGTGGCGTCTCTCTCGCGACATCATAGACGCGGGCTTTGAGAATCTCTTCAAAAACAGTTTCCAATATATTCATGCCTGCTTCTGACACATCCCGAGCCATTTGTCACGCGGACAGTTTTCAAGTGCTCAGCGAGCTGCAAGCCCACCCGCCACCAGCGCCGCGTCCAGACGGGCCGTGATGCCGGCTTCATCGAGGTTGATGCCGATAAACACCAATTCCTGACGCCGGTCCCCCACGCCCTCCTCCCAGGTCACCTGCACAAACGCCGGCATGTCCTCCAGCGCCGCCAGGCCCTGCTCCACCAGATCGGCATACCACGGGCCTGCTTTGTCGGCCCGCAGCACCCCGCCGGCAATCGACAGAATTCCGCACTGATCGGGATATTCATCCGTCCAGTAAAACCCTTTGGCCCGCAGCACCCCCGGAATCTGCCCGCGGACAATTTTGAAAAATTCGGCGGACCGGAACGGATGCCGCGCACGATACACCATCGTCTGTAAGCCGTATCCATGCGTTTTCGGCTTCTCCGGAAACAGCGTTGCCGCCGGGACCGGCCGGGTGCCCGGAAGCTTCAACCGCTGATCAATGGCAGAGGACCTCTGGGTTTTATTCAATTCAAAACGGTGCGCATCCAGCACATGAGCCGCATCGCAGAGCCCCTGTTCGGTCACCGTCTGAGCCGCACGGGGATTGAGATCTCCCAGAATGCCCTGAACCGCCTCCAAATCGGCCGCATCGAGCAAATCCGCTTTGTTGATCACCATCAAATCACAGGTTTCAATCTGGTCCATGATCAGTTCCAGATACGGTTTACGCGGATCATTGAGAAAAATACGCCGTTTCTGACGCCGGTCCCCTTCCGCATGGCGCCATTCTTTCAAAAAATGCGCCGCATCCACCACCGTAATCAGATTGGAAATCCTGAACACATCCAGGAGGGAATGTCCGGCGGCATTGCGGGTGTAAAACGACTGGAGAATGTTGCGGGGATTTGCCGCCCCGGAGGATTCTATCAATATGTGGTCCGGATGGCTCTTTTCCAGCAAGTAGACCAGCGCATCCGCCAGTTCGTCCCCGATGGAACAGCAAATGCACCCCTGGGTCAGCTCACTGAGCATTTGCACCGTCTCCCCGTCTTCCGGATAATTGCGTTTCAAATCCTCCGCATCCACATTCACCGCGCCAACATCATTCACAATCAGCCCGAAGCGTCCACCGGGACGGGAGGAGAGCAGATGTTTCAGCACCGTGGTTTTTCCGGAGCCCAGAAACCCGCTGAGCACCGTGACCGGCACCTTCCAAAGAGTATCCGCCGGATCCGGCCGCCAACTCAAAAAGGCAAAACGGTGATCACCGCTTCGGTCCACCTTAGGCCTCTTCATCCGCGTCTGTCTCCCACGGAGGAAACGGATCCTCCAGCAGTTTCGGCCAGTTCCCCATGCCCTGCGACAGTTCTTCCGGCGTGAGCAACGCCGCGTCCAGCGCCGCCATCATTTCCGCACGGGGCAGATTTTGGCCGATAAACACCAGTTCCTGGCGCCGGTCGCCCCAGGGCTCCTCCATCTTGCTCTCAATCCAGGCAACACTGGCCGCATCGGTCGGCCAGTTGGCCTTCGGAGCCGCCGCCCACCAGTAGCCGGCCGCGCGGTATTCCGCCATGCCGCCGGCCTGTGACCACACCGCGACAATATGCGGGCGGCTGGCAATCCAGAAATACCCCTTGGAACGAAGCAGACCCGGCCAGTCCTGATGAATAAACTCCCAGAACCGCTGCGGATGAAACGGCCCCCGGCTGCGGAAAACAAAATTGCCAATGCCGTACTCTTCCGTTTCCGGGGTGTGCTCCACCTGGAGTTCCCGTACCCAGGCGGCGGACTGCATGGCGGTTTCCATATCGAACTTTCCTGTGCCCATCAGCCTGTCCAGCGGCACGTTCCCTTTCACACACGGAAGCACCTCCGCCGCCGGATTCAGCGTCTTCACCGTATCCACCACCTCCTGCAACTGACGCTGGGAGACACAGTCCGCTTTGTTCACCAGAATGACATCCGCAAACTCCACCTGATCCACAAACAAATCCGCAAGCCCCCGTTCATCCTCTTCCGAAACCGCCATATCCAGCTCCAGCAAGGTGGTTTCCCCTTTGAACTGTTCCAAAAAGTGGACCGCATCCACTACCGTCACCATCGTATCCAGTTTGGTGTAGTCCTGCAGGCTGTTTCCGTCCTCGTCCATGAAACTGAAGGTCTGTGCCACCGGCAGCGGCTCGGAAATGCCCGAAGATTCGATCAGCAGATAATCGTATTTCCGCTCCTTGGCCAGTTTGCTCACCTCCACCAGCAAATCATCCCTCAGGGTGCAGCAGATACAGCCGTTGGACAGCTCCACCAGTTTCTCCTCCGCCCGCTTGAGGGTGATGCCACTGTCACGGGTCAAGGCCGCGTCAATGTTCACTTCACTCATATCATTCACAATCAGGGCCACTTTTTTACCCTCGCGGTTGGCCAGAATGTGATGCAGAAGCGTGGTTTTCCCCGCACCCAGAAAACCCGAAAGAACCGTAACCGGCAGACGATAATCGCTCATGAAAAAAATCTCCAAAATAGAAAGAACACCCCGGGAAACGTCAAAGAAGCCCAAGGGTGCCACGTGTTGAAAACGACAGAAGGTTTTATTGATATACAGTTATCAAAAAAATGCAAGGCCAGATGTGATTATCCGTTTCTCAAGGAGTAAACTTCCCGGATTAATTTTTCCTTAATCCCGTCCCAGTGTAATCCGGTACGGTCAATCGGATCAGGCTCAAGGTCGGCATCCTCAAAATAAACCAGCGATTTTTCGAGGTTCCATAAACTTTCACCGGCATATTTCTGTTTACAAGCCTCAAAAATTTCAGGCATCGAAAAACAATCAAGCAAAGCATAAAGATCCCAAAAGTCTTTTTTGGCCCCCCGATTGGAGACGGCATTCGCCTTGAAAGCCGCCAAATCCTTCAGAGAGGCCATTCGTATACCCTCCAAGGTCATTCGCGGTTCAAGCAAAGGATACCGATGAGCAATGCACTCCACTTTGATTCCCTCAATTCTGCATCGAAGTGTGTTTTTTGAGGTTTCCGTTTCCTCCGGGGAAAAAACCTCCCGCACAGCCTCCAGCAGCCCGGTGGCCTCAAAAGGCGCACCCGTAAACAAGTCAATATCCACTGACTCACGATGCCCCAGACGGAGGGCCAAGGCTGTTCCTCCCACCAGATAGAAATCCTCCAGCTCCGGACACGCCATCAGTTCGTTCAAGACCGTCCATAACCGGGCTTGAACGCAGGTAGTGTGAAGCGTTACGCTTCCCATGTTGACGGTCCTCCCGGACAATATGCACGAAACGATTCACGGGGGATTTGAAAAAGGGTGGCAAAATAATTCAGTGTTTTCCGGTGCAATGAACGGGCCTCCAAAAGCGAGGAAAGAATCTCTTCCCGGGTGTAAAAGCGTTCGGTCAGCCTTACATCCTCCCGGGTTCCATAGTCCATCACCCGGGCAATCAGGAAACGCCGGTGGCGCAGGGGATGAACGCTCCCGCGGTTAACATCCCAAAACAGCGTCTCAGAAAGACGTTCAAGATACTGAGTTTCGTCCATGCTGGACAAAATGACGCACGAACGCCCCAAAAACAAGCACGATTTTCACTCACTTGGCAATGCAAAGCGGTCCCGGATCACCGCCTCGCTGTAGGCGATGGGGCCGGTACGGGGAGTTGCGGGTTTTAGAGATTTTCCGACGGTGACAAACATGGAAATCACATGATCTTCCGGCAAATGAAGCAGTTTGCCGACCCCGTCGAAATCAAAACCGTCCATTGGACAGGTGTCATAGCCCATCGCCCTGGCGGCCAGCATCAGAGTCTGCGCGGCAATTCCGCAGGAGCGCATGACCTCGTCACGCTGTGCCTGCTCCCGGCCGGAGTAGTAATCGGTAATTGCCGGCACCAGAAACTCCCGGGCGGCCTCCGGCGCATTCCGCCAATAGCGGGCCGGATTTTTTTCCCAGGCCCGCAAATCCCCGCAAACCACAATCAGCAGCGAGGCATCTGTCACCTGCGACTGATTCCAGGAGAGCGCCCGAATCTGTTCCCGAAGCTCCGGATCTTCCACCACCACAAAGCGCCAATGCTGAATATTGAAGGCCGTGGGGGACAGCATCGCCGCCGACAACAGGCGCGAAATTTCATCCGGGGTCATTTTATGTGCAGGATCAAAGGCTTTCGCGGCCCGCCGCGTTTCAATGGCGTCAAAAACATTCATGGGGTTCTCCTCTGTTGGTTCGTATTGAGTCCATAGAACGGACGGGGCCCGGCCGCCTTACGGAAATAAGCATGGAATCGGGCTTGAGCTTCGCCGATTTTCTGGCATTCTTTTTCACATGATCCAAGACACACTCCAAAAAATCGAAGCCCGCCTCGCCGCATCCGCCACCCTTTCCGATGAAAACCGCGCCGCGCTGGAGTCCCTGCTCAGCGATCTGCGCCGTGAAATCGACGGTCTGGAGGGCGACCGCGCCGAAGAAGCGGAAAGCATTGCCGCCTTCACCGAGTCCAGTGCCCGTGAAGCCCTCCGCGAAAGTCAGGACCCCGACCTTCTGGACGCCTCCCTCAGCGGACTGCAGAAATCCGTGCGACACTTTGAAGCCAGTCATCCCAATCTCACGCAGGTGGTGAACGGCATTTGTCAGCAGCTCAGCAATCTGGGGATCTGATGATGAATGACAGACTCCGCATTGGGATCGTCGGCGCCGGCGCCAACACCCGCGGAAAACATATTCCTTTGCTGCAGCAGATTCCCGGCGTGGAGATCGTGCAGGTCTGCAACCGGTCCGAAGAAAGCAGCCGTCGGGCGGCCGATGAATTCGGAATTCCCGGCATTGCCCCGCGCTGGGAGGATCTGGTGGCCAACCCCGATCTCGACGCGGTCGTTATCGGCACCTGGCCATATCTGCACGCGCCGATTACGCTTGCCGCACTTGCGGCCGGCAAACATGTGCTCTGCGAAGCCCGTATGGCCATGAATGCCGCCGAAGCCCGCCGTATGCTCGATGCCTCCCACGCCCGCCCTGAACTGGTGGCCATGGTGGTGCCCAGTCCGTTTACCCTCCCCTGGGACAAAACCATCCGCCGCCTGCTCAGAGAAGAGGCGGTCGGCACCCTCCTGCATGTGGATGTTTTTGCCAACAGCGGCGCCTTTTTTCAGCCGGACCGGCCCATAACCTGGCGGGACGACCGGACACTGAGCGGGCTTAACACCCAGATGCTCGGGATTTATTACGAGGCCATGGTCCGCTGGACCGGGCATGTACGCCTGCCCGTTCAGGCCTCCGCCCGCATCCACGCCAATACCCGCCGCGATGCCGAAGGCACGCCTCATCCGGTTCACATTCCCGACCATCTTGATGTGCTCGGTGAATTCGAATCCGGTGCCACCCTGCATATGCGCTGCAGCCAGATTACCGGAGCCTGTCCCACCCCAAACGATTTCGTGCTGTATGGCTCGAAAGCCACCCTCCGCCTGAATCTTTCCCAACGTGAACTCCAGTTGATTCGCCCCGACGGCCGGAATGAATCCGTGTCCATTCCCGGGGAAGAACGCGGGGAGTGGCGGGTGGAACAGGAATTTATCAACGCCATCCGCGGCCTCGAACCGGTCACCCACACGCCGTTCAGCGAAGGCCTCCGCTACATGGAATTCACCGAGGCGGTCGCCCGCGCCGCCGGGTATGCTGATATTCAGATTTGACACCTGCGCTCCAAATCCCTAATTGATCCCTCATGTCATCCTTTTTCTCCAGAACCCTCGGCTTTAACCGCACCCGCAAAAAAGATATTCCCAAAGGGCTTTTCACCAAATGTCCCTCCTGTGGCGAAATGCTCAGTCAGGCAGACCTCGAAAAGAATCTCTTTGTCTGCCGCGCCTGCGGGTATCACTTCCCCATGGACCGCATCTCCCGGATTCAGATGCTTTCCGACGGCGAAACCTTTGAGGAATGGGACGAGGGCCTCACCAGCAAAGACCCCCTGAAATTCACCGGAACCGACTCCTACGAGGCCAAGCTCAAATCCAATCAGGAAAAAACCGGCTTCAAAGACGCGGTCACCATTGGGCAGGCTAAACTCGAAGGCCGCGACATCGGCCTCGGCGTGATGGATTTCAAATTCCTCGCCGCCAGCATGGGCTCCGTCGTCGGTGAAAAAATCACCCGCCTCATCGAAAAATCCACCGAGCGCGAACTTCCGGTGGTGCTCGTCTGCGCTTCCGGCGGCGCCCGCATGTACGAAGGCATGCTCAGCCTTATGCAAATGGCTAAAACCAGCGGAGCCCTGGCGCGTCACGCCCAGAAAAACCTCCCGTATATCCCCATTCTCACCCACCCCACTACCGCCGGGGTCATGGCCAGCTTTGCCACCCTCGGGGATGTGATTCTCGCCGAACCGCAGGCCCTCATCGGCTTCGCCGGCCCCCGGGTCATCAAAGAAACCCCCCTGCAGGATCTGCCGGAAGGTTTCCAGCGCTCCGAATTCCTGCGCGACAAAGGGCTCATCGACCGGGTGGTGCCCCGCGGCGAAATGCGCGACACCGTTTCCGGTCTGCTCGACAAAATGATGGCCGCCCGCGAGTAGATCCGCCATGCCCGCGCGTTCCGAACGACTGGCCGCCCTCTTTAGGCGCACCCACGCCGGTATCAAACCCGGGCTGGATCTCATCGAAGAACTTCTCGCCGCCCTGGATCATCCCGAAACCCGTTTTCTTTCCGTTCACGTCGCCGGCACCAACGGCAAAGGGTCCACCTGCGCCATTCTTGAACGTACCCTCCGCGAAATGGGCCTCCAAACCGGCCTTTTCACCTCCCCACACCTCATCCGGGTCAATGAACGCATCCGCATCGGCGGACGCGAACTCGATGACGACACCTTTTACGAACTCCTCGACCGCATCGCGGCGGTGGAAGAATCGCTCACCCGCCTGCCCACCTTTTTCGAAATCCTCACCGCCGCCGCCTTTCTCGCTTTTGCCGAAGCGGGCGTGCAAATCGCGGTGCTCGAAACCGGCATGGGCGGACGCCTCGACGCCACCAATGTCGTCACGCCCCTGGTCTCGGTCATCACCCGCATCGACTTCGACCACATGGAGTTTCTCGGGGACACCCTGCCCAAAATCGCGGCTGAAAAAGCGGGCATCATCAAACCCGGCCGCCCTGTTGTGGTTGCCCCCCAGGCGGATGAAGCCCTGGCGGTGCTGCTGGAAACGGCCGCCGCCCGCTCCGCCCCGGTCACGATGGCTGCAGAACAGGTCAGCCTCTCCGCCCGCCGGGTCCGTCTCGACGGTCAGACCCTCCAGGCCGAAACCGCCGACAACCGCTATGGCAAACTCCTCCTGCCCCTGCACGGACGCTTTCAGCTCGACAGCTTTGCCGCCGCGCTATGCGCTCTGGAGATCCTTTGCACTCAACTGCAAAGCGAACTCGAGCCCGCCATCCTCCGCACCGCCCTTGCGGACGTTTCCTGGCCCGCCCGCTGTCAGATTCTTTCCCAAACGCCTCCGGTAGTACTCGACGTCGCCCACAATCCCTCCGGTGCCCGGGCGCTCACCGAAACCCTCCGCGAACTTTTCGGCAAAAAAGCCCGCGGCCGCTTCATCATCGCCCACATGCGTGACAAAGACGCCAAAGGCTTTCTGCAAACCCTCGCCCCCCTGGCGGAAGAGGTCCTCTGCGTGCCCCTGAGCACCTCCCGGGCCCTCCCGCCTGAGGACCTTGCCAAACAGGCCCGTTCCCTCAAACTCAACGCCCGCAGTGTGACCCTCGAAGAGGCCAAAATCCTGGCCCAAAGCCCCGCCGCCCCCGCTGATTTCACCTGCATCGCCGGCTCCGTCTACCTCGCCGGGGCCTGGCTCGAAACCAACACCGACCCCGGGGAATCTGTCCGATGAAAGCGAGGTTTAAGCTGAAATTTTCCGCCATTTTGTTTTTGATCCTTATTGTGACGGCATGTTCTCGCGAACTGAACAAACCCGAACACCCCGTAAAAGGGATGAATATCGATGAATTGATCAACATCGCTTTTGTGCCATATTTAGTGACTGATCTTGATAACGGAGACTCTGTTTTTGTATATCTGTTTGATCCAGTCGAAGGTGTTTTTTACTCTGGTATAGCTGATACACTGAATGAAAAACTCTACCAAAGGTTACATGCGGTCTTATTTTATATCTCAGAAGGCCTTATTTTGGATGTGGTTGAGGTTGATTCTAAAATTACACCGTCGATGTATACTCAGGAAGTGACCGCTTTCTTTCCGGATCGATCCGATAATCGTCCTCAAGAAGTAGAAAATAAGGTACATGACTTAAATGAAATATTTAAAGAAGGTGTAACGTTAGAATTTTTGATTGAAAAATTTGGACAACCAATAGCTTTGGATAAAAAGAAGGATATAGTTAAAAAGGCTTATTTTTTTAGGTTTAGGGATGAGTATGATGTCACTGAAAAATATGGGCGAAAACATTATATTTCAGGAGCAATGGTATACATCGTTGATAATCGCCTTGTACGATGGGACTTTGCCACAACCATCGAATAAATTGATATCAATCTCTTCGCCCCGGCTCTCGCCCGCCACCGACCCCGGGGAATCTGTCCGATGAAAGAAATAGCTTGAGGCTTTCTGCCCTGTCTGGCATGGGTAAATCATGGCCTCCGAAAAACCCTTTGTGCATCTCCACGTCCACTCCAGTTATTCCCTGCTGGATTCCACCCTTCAGGTCAAAAAGGCCGTAAAACATGCCGCCAAACTGGGTATGCCCGCGCTGGGGCTGACGGACCACGGGGTGATGCATGGCACCATCAATTTTTTCAATGCCTGCCGCGCGGAAAACATCAATCCTATCGTCGGCTGCGAGGTCTACACATGCGCGAACCGTCATGACAAATCCCGTCAGGCGGCTTCGATGAATCATTTGCTGCTCCTGGCGACGGATGTGGAGGGGTATCACAATCTCTCCCGCCTCAGTGCCCTCGCCCATCTGGAAGGTTTCTACTACAAACCCCGTGTGGACATGGAACTGCTGGCAAAATACAGCGGCGGACTCATTGCCACCTCCTGCTGCGAACGGGGCGCGATCCCGCAGGCCATTACCGACGGACTGCCAGACCGCGCCGAGCAGCTGGCCGGTCAGTTCCGGGAAATCTACGGCAAGGAGAATTTCTATCTCGAACTGGAGGATCACGGGAAAGATACGGAAAAACGGATCTGCCGGGAACTGATTGAGATGTCCAAACGCCTGGATATTCCCCTGGTGGCCACCAACGACGTGCATTATCTCGAACAAAAGCACGCCAAAGCCCACGACATCCTCATGTGCCTGCAAATGCAGACCAAATTCCGGGACGAGCGCCGCCCACGCTTCGCCACCGATCAGTATTATTTTAAAACCGCCGCCGAAATGTGGGATCTCTTCGGCGACACCCCCGATGCCCTCTACAATACGCTGGCCATTGCCGAGCGCTGCAACCTGCACATTAAACTCGAAAAAGAAGCCCCGCTTCATTTTCCAACCTACGATGTTCCCGAGGGCTTCGATCACGACGCCTACCTTACCCATCTCTCGGTGGAAGGTCTCAAAAAGCTCTACAATGGTTCCGACATCACCAAACCCCAAAGCGAGCTTGAGCACACCCTCAAAGCCCGTTTTGATAAAGAATTCGGGGTGATCAAGCGCACCGGGTTCGTCAATTACTTCCTCGTCGTCTGGGACTTCATCAACTACGCCCGCCAGCACCAGATCCCTGTCGGGCCTGGACGCGGATCCGGTGCCGGCAGCATGGTGGCCTATGCGTTAGGCATTACCGGCATTGATCCCCTGCAATATAACCTGATTTTTGAACGGTTCCTCAACCCGGAACGGGTGTCCCCGCCTGACTTCGACATCGATTTTTGCCAGGCCCGCCGCGAGAAGGTCATCGACTACGTCAAGAAGAAATATGGTCGCGACACGGTTGCCCAAATCATCACCTTTGGGACCTTGGGCGCCAAGACCGTTATCCGCGATCTGGGCCGGGTATTGGAGATACCCTTCGCCTATTGTGACCGGTTAGCCAAGATGGTGCCGGAAGACCCCAAGATGACCTTAAAAAAGGCACTGGAAGACAATCCCGAATTCAAAACGACGGTCGAGACGGAAGAACAAGCGGCCTTAATCATGAAGTATGCGCGCATACTCGAAGGCAACCCCCGTAATCCCGGCACCCACGCGGCGGGCGTGATCCTGGGCGATGAACCGCTAATCAATCTGATCCCGCTGGCCATGGATAAAGATGAGCAGGTCGTGACCCAGTACG
>PXDP01000088.1 GCA_003565035.1 PVC group bacterium
CCATTTGCCCTTCAGGTGCTCCCAGGCTCGCTAAGCCCCCTAGAGGAACTTCCAGAGCCAGTATTAGAAGAAGAAATCTTACTGGACGGAAAGCCCTATATTGAACAATGGATAGTAGAGTCAATTAGAGCCAAGCATAACGGTGCGATTCTACAGGAAGCAAGAAAGGCCAAAGAAGAACGTGACCATCAAACCGAAGCGCTGACAACAGAGATTGCTGATTTGAAAAAGGAGAAAATAGCTACTGAGAAAGAACACCAAAAACTGAAAGATACAATCAAAGTGGTATCTATCGAAATGAAGCAGCAAACGGAAAACTTAGAGAAAGCAAAAGAGCAGCGCATTCAGTTAGAACAGGAAACTGAGCTTCGCCGTGCGAAACTGGAGGATGAGTTGGAAAAATTAACAGAGTTTCTAAATGAAAGACTAAAAACTTTGGTGGAGCTAGACCTCTTAACTGAAGACCAAGCCTCTCTAGTTCTCAGAAAGCCATCTACGGATCAACCACAGTCTGGACATGTTTACTCAGATGTTTTTTCATCCGATCCAGTCAGTGCAGTTGATTACATTCAGGCCTACCTCTATAACCGAGGAATAATTTATTCGAAGAGCGTTCTTTTAGATTTTTTCGCTCTCGTTAAAACGCATGATTTGATTGTTTTGGCGGGAGATTCAGGATCTGGAAAAACAAACCTTATAAAATCTTTTGCTGACGCAACTGGATCAGAATCAACCATAATTCCCGTTAAACCGAATTGGACAAGTTCAGAGGACTTATTGGGCTACTACAACCCTATCGAGCAAAAGTATATGTCAACGCAATTTTCTGATGCCTTAATCAGGGCTGGTCAGGATAGTGGGCGGCTGCACTTTATTTGTCTCGATGAAATGAATTTGGCTAGGCTCGAATACTACTTCGCCGATTTTCTGAGTTTGCTCGAGGAACGAGATTCAGCACCCCAGCTCCATCTATATTCAGAGAACGAGGCAAATCATGTTGTATCCGAAGTTCGAAATTTTCTATCGCTAATTGATGAGGCAAAAGCTCAAACAAATAAGCAGGGAATCGTTGGCTTCATAGAGCTCCTTAAGAACGATGAAATCAACCAGAAACTCCATGGAATGTGCGGGTTTCAGAAGGGTGATTCATTGCTCAGATACCACGCATATTTGAGGAAATTACTGGCTAGCTATCTCGGAAGCCCATCCTCTCTGCAGTTACCACCAAATGTTCGGATTCTGGGTACAATCAACGTAGATGAAACCACTCACTATCTGGCCCCCAAAGTCTTAGATCGTGCGCATATTTTAAGATTCGGAAATCCTCTCTTAGCAGATTGGACCGAAATCAGACAAGAGATTCGTGATTTCGAACTTGACCTCAGCAGCCCTATCCGAATCAGCGCATCTGAAATGGGTATAAGAACGTCGTATCCCCATTACGACGACGCCGATCAGATAACCATAAAACTGAAGCACATCGTGTTGGAGTTTCTTGAGCCTCTTGGGGTTGATTTTGGACTACGCACCATTAGGCAAGCAAGATTGTATTCCACTGAGCTAGAGGAGTTTGGGCTCACGTCAACAGCGATTCTTAACAATATAATTCTACACAAGGTGCTTCCGAAATTGATGTTTGATGGGGAGAAAAAGACCCCGGATGGCACGGAGAGAAAGCAGTTGCTACTTCAATTCCGGGACTTCCTGCTTGCCGAGATCTCTGATGTGTCCCTTGGGCCCTTGCAAGCTTCTTGTGTCACTGAGCTAGATAGACTAATTCTTGTCGCAGAGAACAACGATTGGGTTGTGAATTACTGGGCCCGGTAATGGCACCTTTTGAGCTCAGATATCTATCGGTCTCGTGGAGAGACATTCAGCGTGTATCGAAAATTGAACAAAGCTCAGACGAAATCGAGCTTATTCAAAAAGATGACGCATGGTATGCGGAAACAATTGCCTTCCCAGCAATTCACCATTATGTCGGCATCCGTGTCTTGGATAAAGAGATAAAGAACCCTCCATATATTCTTTCAGCGCAAGGTAAAAAAACTGAACTTACGCCGATAACTACTCCTGGAAAGAAAGAAACATGGTGGATTGAAAGTAGTGCCTGGGATAACAGAAACAAGCGCCACCTGAGTGAACTTTATCGTACCGTAGGAAGAGCCAGGGTAATAGTTCAAGGTCAAACGCTTGTCATTGAAAATAATTCATGTAATTTCTCAGTAGCCGAGCTTGAGCACTACCTCGCAGACTTTAAAAACAGTTTGTGGTTACTTATATTAAGTGCGAGAAGCCCGATAACGACGCAAACGAAGAAAAGACTCCCTAAAGTCCTGTCAGAAGAAGCTTTGGCCTTACTAGACGGCTTTCTACAGATCGTGCAAAATATCCTTAAACGGCCTGTTACGACGCTTAGAGAAACTCAAGGTCCTAGACCGCTCCTCGAAGTTCGTCCCGTGAATCGAACATATCGGGAGTACGCGACAAATCCAAGTGCACGCCATTTAACGAGCAGAAATAGGGAGGAAACCGCGAACACCGCTGAGAACAGATTTATTCATTACTGCTCGAATAGGATTCACTTCTTTCTATCGGGTTTATCCCGCATGTCGCAATCGCAGGCTGTTTCGTTTTTAAATAAAGCTCAATATGAGCGGGCGTTATTGAGCGATTTCGCCCACAAAGATAATAGAAAAAAGGTCGATAAAGATGTGTTTTGTAATGAGCTAAAGCAAATGGAGGAACAGCTTGAAAGTATTGAGAGCGAGGTTGATCAGCTGAATCTCATGAATAAAGGCCGCGTCACTGACATTGATCCAGTGAAAGAGCCTTTCACTCTTAAAATAGGCAAATCCTATGCTGACTCTGAACGCTGCTTTTTTATCGATAGCGTGAATGGCGAGTCTTTTTGGGCAATTTATGGGACGTACGGAGTAGTAGTTTTCCCTTTTGTAATCAGTAAGCATCAACGTGAGATGCTTTTCGCGGCCGGATCATTCCGCCTTTCAGGACAATACAAAACAGAAGAGGAAAGTAATCGAAGTGGGCGTGTTTATAAAAAAATAAGTTTCTCTGTTGCGCCGAAATGGTCTTTAGTGTCCCATCCAATAATCAGCGCCATAAAAAGGCAATACGCAAAAAAAGCGGAGCTCGAAGCGAACAATTGGAGTGCTTCTCTAACTCATGAAGAGAGGCGAGACAAGGAAATTGCCCTCAGAGTTTCCA
>PXDP01000085.1 GCA_003565035.1 PVC group bacterium
CTGCTGCAACCTGATGCCCCGTTACTGATTGGCGGAACTGTTTCACGTAAGGACGACACATCCGCAATTCACGCACAGGAAATCTTTGATTTACGGGATGCACCAAGGCATTTTGCCGTAAGATTGGGATTGCATCTGCCGCTTAGCATGACCTCTAATGGCAAACTACAGAAAATCAAGGAAATGCTGCAACAGTCCCCAGGGCCCACGCCGATACAACTGTGCCTTGTTTTTCCCGACGGAACCAAAGTGTTTATTGATGCCGGACCGGACTTGAAAGTTACTCCGGATGATATGCTGCTTGGCTGCTTACAAAAGGAGTTGGGAGAAAGTGGTATACACTTGACGGTCAATACAAAACCGCTGCTAAATCCCGGAAACGGCTTCCGCCGCAAATACAACGGATACAACGGGAAAGGCAATCGTCCTTGACAAGCGACAAAGCTCTCCTGCAAACTTGTATCTTTGACAAAAATTGGTGACGTTAATCAAATAGAACTAAAGAGCAATGAGGTGGCAAAATGCCAGATAAAGCAACCGGCAAAGGCATTGAAAGCAGCCAATGGAGGCTGAAAAGTGAAGACGGCGGAATTTTCGGTCCAGTAGACAGCCGACAGTTGCAAACATGGGCCGAGGACGGCCGTATTACCCCGGGTTGTCAAATCAGCCGTGATGAAGCAGAGTGGGTTCCCGCCGAAGATGTCCTGTTTCTTAATATATCATGGAATGTCCACCTCGATGAAGAAAATGTGTATGGCCCCCTCAATCTAAAGGCTCTGCGGGATCTAATCCTTGACGGAACAATTACAAACGACACCATCTTGAGCAACATCCGGACCGGAGAAAAAAGTTCCGTAGGAAAGCATTTGGCGGAAATCACCGCTGACACTACCACGCCGGAACACGCCGAACCTGTTGATGTTGTGGAATTTGAAACAGCTGTCGAAGAGGCTGTTGAAAAACACCAGACAGCCAACCGGCAAAGAATTAAAGAACTTGAAGAAACCATCAACGAATTGCGTGAAAAGATTGCTGCTGAAAACAAGACCCAGGATGCATCAGAACAAGGACATCAACAGAAGCTGGATGCCGCGATCAAGACGCGAGACCAACAAGGCGAACGGGTAAAAGAGCTGGAAAAACAACTTGAAGAGCTGAAAGATGAACTTCAAAAAACAAAAAAACAGACACCCCCGTCTGCACCTGCCGGGGTTGACTGGATCAATGCCTCCCCCGGAGCAGAGCAGGAAGCCGGCAGAAAGACGCAAAACAAAAAAATAGAAGAACTCGAAGCAGAGCTCAATAAAGCCCGTCAAGAGCTTGAAAAATCTCGCAAAAAGGCTGAGGAACAGGCTGCAGCCCTGAAAAAACTGCAAACGGAGCATTCGGAAAGCATCTCTGCTTTGGAATCGATGCGCAAAAAACATCAAACCGAACTGGAAGCGTTGCAGTCCAAAATAGATAAAGCGGAAGCACAGGTGTCCGAAGCATCTGCTGAGGCAAACAAAGCAAAGAGCTCACAAGAGGAATTACTCAAAAGGATTGCTGAACTTGAAACTAAGATCAATCAGAACGCAACCAGTCTGGCAGACGCACGCAAAAAACTGACAGATAAGGAAGCAGCAGAAAGCGAAGAACGACAGAACAACGAAAACCTGCAGCGTAATGTGAAAGGTCTTGAAGAACAGAACACCGCCTTACAATCAGAAATGGAAGCTCTGCAACAAAAACTGCAGGCTGTCGCCAACGAGAAAGAGCAGGGCGCAAATCAATCCGCAGCGGCCTTGGAACAAAATCAGCAGAAAATCGAAGAGCTTGAAAACCGCTTGCGTGACAAAGAAACCCTGATCAATGAAATCCAGGCTCAAAAAACATCAGAAGAGAATTCTATCGATAAGTTGACTCATGAGCTGCATCAGGCACAAAGTCAGGCGGACGCATTTCAACAGCAATTGGAGGAAGCCCGGCAACAGCAAAGCGACCTGCAGGCAAAAGCCGATGGAGAACGGGAACAGCTCGTTCAGGAAAAAGCACAGCTCGAAAATTCTATCCGTGAATTGCAGGAGCAACTCACACAGGCTAGTGAAGGTAAACAGCAGATTGAAGAACAGATAACACAGACCCAACAGCATGCCGAAGCATTGCAACAGCAACTGGAGGAAGCCCGGCAGCAGCAAAGCGACCTGCAGGCAAAAGCCGATGCTGTCGAAGCTGCCTGGAACGCTGAGCAAGCTCAGCTGAATCAAAGAATCACCACCCTTCAGGAAGAAAACAGCGAACTGTCATCAACCTTGGAAGAAGCTGCCGCTGAACTTGAGAAAGAATCAGGTCTGTTTAACGAAAAAGCCGCCAGTTATGCGGAAAAAGAAGAGGAACTGAAAAAACGTATTTCCGAACTGGAAGCGGAAAACCGGCAATCAGAGGCGCTTTTGCAGGAAACCAAAGCTGCATTATCACGTTCCCAGGAAGAAAACAGCGAATTATCCAGAGAAGCCGGGAAAAACGCGCAAACCGCTCAAACAAAGATCGAGGAATTGGAAGCAAGACTCCAGCATAATGGAGAGGAGTTGCAGGAACTGCAGCGGCAAATCAAGTCAGCTACTGAATTAAGCATAAACCAGAATGAACGCAGCGAATCTATAAAACGCTCTATGAGCGAAAAGCTGCAGCAATATGAAGAGCAATCGAAAGAACTAAAAAACAAGCTTACAGAAACAGCTGTCATGCTTGAAGAGGTGCAACAGAAAGCCATAAACCTTGAAGAGCAGAATACCGAGCTTGATAGGAATCTGAATGAAACCAACCGGCAGAAAGACGAGCTGAATTCAGCTCTTGAGCAAGCGCGTGATGAGCTTCATAGCATAACCGAAACTCACCAACAGATGGCACAACAATGGCAGCAACAAGAGCAAGGGTTCACAGCGCGAATCGCGGAGCTTGATAAATCTGTCGCAGATTACTCGCAAAACCTTGAAATTGCTAAAAACGAACTGGAAACGACACGTACAGAGGCGGAAGCACGCCAAGAGGAATTCCAGCACAAGATCAATGAACTCAATAGCCACATCAATGCGATAACCGCCGAACGCGATAACCTGCAACAGCATATCAGTCAGCTCGAACAGGAGTTGCAAAGCACCCGTTCGAAAATGAATGACCAGGAAAACGCAGCAGCGGAGCACATCCAATCACTTGAGAATGAAATCAATGA
>PXDP01000270.1 GCA_003565035.1 PVC group bacterium
GCCACCGGTTCCCTGGTGCAAAACACCCAGATTATTAAAAAACTCCGGTTTCCCAGAATGATTATTCCCGTGGCCAGTGTCTTGTCACAGGTCATCCATTTGCTGATTCAACTGGTATTGCTGGCTCTGTTTGTTCTCCTGGCCAGAGTCCCGTTCACTCTTTTCTTTTTCTGGCTGCCGGTCATTTTGCTGATTGAATTGGTCTTTATCATCGGGCTGGCACTGATTTGCTCGGTTCTGGATGTATATTTCCGTGACACCCAGTACATCGTTCAATCGGCCCTGACGGTTTTATTCTGGTTTACCCCCATTTTTTATCCGTCTTCCATGGCGGAGCAAAATTTGCTCCGTCCCCTGTATTTGCTGTTTATGGCAAATCCACTGGCCGGCTGCATTGAATCCGCCCGGAGCGTTATCCTGCACAACCGCCATCCGGATGCCATTCTTATCGTTTACACCGCCTGTGCAGCATTGACCGCACTGATAGTCGGCGTGTGCCTGTTCCGAAAACTCGAATCCAACCTCGCAGACCATCTCTGAAACCATGAGCGATTTTGCCATTGATCTGAAACAGGTCTCCAAACGGTTTATCCTGCAGCCGCACCGCCCGTTCTTAATGACCGAGCTGGCGAAGCGCGTCGTCCATCGAAAGGCCCGCAAAGCCGGAAATGAATTCTGGGCCCTTCAGGATGTGAGTTTCTCTGTTCCCAAAGGACAAGCTGTGGGTTTGATCGGCGGCAATGGTGCCGGAAAATCCACACTGCTGAGTCTCATCATCGGTTCTTCCCATCCCACATCGGGCTCGGTACACCTTCAGGGCCGTATCGGTGCGCTTCTTGAATTGGGTGCCGGGTTCCACCCTGACCTGACCGGACGGGAAAACATTATTCTTAATGCCTCCTTGCTGGGATTGTCACGCGCTGAAATCCGCGAAAAAATCGACCCCATCATTGAATTCACAGAGTTGGGGCAATTTATTGATGTCCCCATCCGGAACTACTCCTCGGGCATGCATGTCCGGCTCGGCTTTTCGGTGGCAGTGCATGTGGAGCCCGAAATTCTCATTGTCGATGAAGCCCTTTCGGTGGGCGATGCCTCCTTTCAGCAAAAATGTATGGACCGAATCCAGGAAATCAAAGCCAGCGGTGTCACCTTTCTCGTTGTTTCTCACAACATGGACACCGTAAGGGAGCTTTGTGACGAACTTGTCTGGCTGAATCACGGACGGGTTCATATGAAAGGTCCATCCGCAGAAATCATTCAAGCCTACAAAGACGCTCAATAGGCCCTCACCCCCAAAAACCATGAGCCTCATCACATTTTAACCGCTCCACACGCCATGCCCCAACATTCCAACCGCTCAGGAACTCCGGCCTTCCTAAAAAAAATCTATTGTTCTCTTCACCGCCATGCACACCTCTTTTGGGATTATACCCGGGAGAAAGGACTGCTCCCGGCGGTTCGGCATTCCTATTTTATCTTGAGAGAAACACGATCCCGCTCCAAAATCCGTTCACGAAGAAATGGACATGTGCAGGGGAATCAATTCAGCCCGGCTTTGAGTGCAGAGAATGGTAAATTTACGATCTTTTTTCTTTCGGGTGAACCTGGGACACCCGGTCACAAATACCGGATTTCCTGCCTGGCGGCCAGCCTCCCTGAAAGCCGTTACCAGGTCCAAATCCTCCGCCACGGCTTGGACGATTTAAACCAGTGTCTTTCCATAGAAACGCACATTGACCTTCTCTGGATCTGGCGTTTGCCGCTGGATGCTGAACTCCCCCCCCTATTGAACGCTCTCCGGACGCGGGGCACACGCATCCATTACGATGTGGATGATTTGATGATCAATCCGGCTCTCGCAAAAACCAAACTGATCGACGGAATTCGCTCCATGGGACTGGAAGAGGATGACGTCCGTAAGTTTTATCAGAAACACCATGAAATGCTGATGTTTGCGGATCATGCATCTTCGCCGACACAAGTCCTGACCTCCCAGATGCTTTTTATTAATCCTCAGGTACGGACCGTGCCCAACACATTCACATCCGGAGATTTGATCAAGTCACGAAAAGCCAGACTGAGTAAAAAATCTGAGGGTCTCTTTCGGATGGGATACGCGTCCGGGTCCAGAACGCACCAAAAGGATTTTGAAGGCATTCTCCCGGCTGTCTGTGAAATCCTGCGGCAATATCCTGACTCCCGTCTTGTCGTCTACCCCCAGACCTTGCTGTTGAATGAATACCCGGATCTGGCACCGTTTGAAGCACAAATAGAAAAACGTGAAATGGTTCCGGTAGAGGAACTCGTCTACGAATATGCCCATTACGATGTGAATCTTTGCCCTCTGGAAACCGGGAATATTTTCTGCGAATGCAAAAGCCAGCTCAAATTTTTCGAGGCCGCTCTCTGCAAAACCCCTACCGTGGCCTCGCCAACCGATCCTTTCGCCAAATACATTCACCACGGTGAAAACGGTTTTCTTGCAAACACCCCGGAAGAATGGACCGCCTGCTTACAGACGCTCGCGGCCGATCCACAGTTCAGATCGGCGATGGGGGAACGCGCATACCGCTCTGTATTGTGGGCATTCAGCCCCGATCAATTGAGGCTGTCTCTTGAATCCGTGTTTTTTCCGTCTGTCCAGGCTGAAGCCCACGCTCTGCGCCGTAGGGTGAACGAGGGCGAGGGTAACGAAATCGCTTTACCGGGCTATGAAACCGTTTATCAAAACAACCGGCACGCAGAGGCCCGGATTACGGTGATCCTGCCCTGCTACAACTACGCACACTATCTGGTTCTGGCTCTCGATTCCGTCGCGGCTCAGACATTGAACCCACTGGATGTGGTGGTGGTGGACGATGGCTCAACCGACGATTCACTGGAGACAGCCCTGACGTGGATCAAAATCCATCAGAATCGATTCGGTTCGGTCAAACTTCTGAAAAATTTCAAGAATTCAAAGCTGGCCAGAACCCGTAATGCCGGCGTGGATGCCTGCGAAACTGAATTTTACTTTCCTCTGGATCCGGACAACTATTTGGAGAAAGACTGCCTGGAAAAACTACTTGAGGTCGCACAACGGGAAAAATGTGGATTTGTATACCCCTCTCTGGCTTCCATCGGAACGGCCAGACAGATGCCAGTGCCCGACAACTGGTCTGTCCACCTGCTGCAAAACGGCAATTACATCGACGCGATGGCGTTAATTCGGAAATCCACCTGGGTCTGTGTCGGGGGGTATACGCATGATTCGCGCATTGTTGGATGGGAGGATTTTGAATTCTGGTGCAAATGTGGGGAAAACGCCCTTTATGGTAAGCTCTGCTCCGATGCGGTGGCCTATTATCGGGCCCATGAAAAATCGATGCTCGCCACCATCACCGATCAGCCAGGATTTTTACCGGTGGCCAAAGAAACTATGCGCACCCTGCATCCCTGGCTGGTGCTGCCCTGATTTAGCTCCTCAGAATATCACGAAGATTATTTTGAAACACTTCAGGTGAATAGTCGTTTTTAATCCGTAAAAGGGCCCGATCTCTAACCCGTGCCCACGCCTCGGAACCCAGATAGGCTCTCAAAATCGTCCGGGCAAACGACACCGACTTCGCCGGAGATGACCAGATTTCTTTTTCCGACACCCATCCCAGCTGATTCCGCAATAAATCCGTGACAACCACCGGAAGTCCTGCAGAGGCCGAGTCAATGACTTTAAGCGGGATGCCGGCGGAATACCGGGTCGGAGCGATAAAAAGCCGGCTGCTGTTGTACAAGGGTGTCAACGTCTCCAATCGGCCATGTAATCTGACATCCCCCGAAGCCAAAGCCTGTATGCGTGAGCTCGCACAGGTTCCAACAAGATGCAAAACCAGATCAGGGAGTTTACGTTTCAGTAATGGGAATACAGTATAGACAAACCAGCAAACGGAATCCACATTAGGAGAATCATTGAAGTCAAGATTCCCCACAAACAGTAAATCCCGGCGGTCATGAAAGCTCGGAGTCTCCACGCCGAGGGGTACCCGGCAGTGACTCAAAACACAGGTATTAAGGCATCCGTGCTCCCGAAATCTCGCGGCATCCGCCCCGGAGACCGTTACGACCAAATCCGCACGGGCCGCAAGCGTCATCTCTTTTTTAAATTCGGACTCTGCTGAAAAACGGACATGTTCTTCTGTCCCCAAAAGCCTCTTTTTTTGCTCTTCACGCTCACTGAATATTGCCTCAGCATCATAAAGAATCTTTGTTTTTCCCTTTAGCCGCTGCAAATTTTCGCAAATCGCTTGAAATACATGGGGGCGGCTGACCCAGATGACATCAAAATTTTGACCTTCTTCATCCAGAAAAGTCCTGAACGCATCAGAGGTCTTGAAATCAAGTGTTTGTATTCCGAAATCTAACCATTCACTCCTGTTTTGAGAAGGACTGTCGTTAAGAGCATAAAGGGAGATTCGGGCTCCAATCCGGTTCAATCCTTTAAGGATCTCTACTCCGCGCGGGTATCCCGCCCCCACGTCCTCCTGCGGAAACCGGTCATCAACATACAGGACGTGCGTTTCTCTTAATTTCGCGTCTATGCAGGGTTTGGATGTCGGAATCATCCCCTTCCCTTCCTGCAGTTGAACGCCTGCTGCAGAACCCTGAACGGTTGAGTCATGCGCCAAGACAGGGAACTTCGAATCTCCATAAGTTCCTTTTCACATTCCGCCAAACATTGTTTCAGTTCATTTTTTTCCATGGTGTGGTGCTTCTTCAATTCGTTCAAATACGTCTCCAAATCCCGAATATGCGTCTGGAGAATTTCACGGTCACTAGCTGCGGAGTCTAATCGGAAAATTACCTGTCCAAGATCGCCTGCCCGCTCTTCATGTTGTTGGATGGTTTTCCGCAATTCCTGATCCGTTTGTTGCTCAGCCTCTCGTGCCCGGTTAAGTTGGCGCTCTCTTTCCCACTCCAAGGTCATTAAAGACTCGCCAAGCACGTCATACGCGGCCTCCAGCTCTTCCGGGCTGATCAAATCACTAGGCAAATGGGACAGTTTATCATCAGAATCATCCATGGAGAAAAGATATGCGAAAATCAGTATAATGACAAGCCGCAGTTTTAATAGTTACACATACCATACTTAAAAACCTTAGCTTACATTCCTTTAAAGCATAGAGTTTGTCATTATTCCTCAAATCAGTATAAAGGGTGAATGATGAAACAATCTCCAAATCCCCCTGGGAGGGGTATTCTCGTTTTGGGAATGCATCGATCCGGAACTTCATTATTGACCAGACTTTTAGAAGCCGCCGGCTTCTACGTGGGAGTTAAAGAGGATCTTCTTCCCCCTCAGCCTGACAACCCGGAGGGGTTTTGGGAAAGAACCGACACAGTGCACCTCAACGATTGGCTGCTGGAGGTGACGGACTCACGAAAAACGCCATGGGAGCCCTGGACGGCTTGGCTCCAGGCCCGCTCGGTACGCCCTGAGGATCTCCCGGGATCAGAAAAAATCACCTTCAACGCCAGAGCGCAGCGGATCCGGGAACGACTCGAGGCCGGAGGCCGACCGTGGGTCCTCAAAGATCCCCGCCTCTGTCTGACGTTTTCATGCTGGAATGAGGTCCTGGGCCCCTGTGTCCCGATTTTCCTGCACCGCAACCCTCTCGAGATCGCGGCCTCCCTGAAAAAACGGGACGGATTGCCCCTCGATCTCTCGCTGGCCTTCTGGGAAATTCATCTGATCAGCGCCCTGAATGCCACTCTGGGCATGCCCCGGCTTTTTTTAACGATGGATGAACTCCGTAGCGCCCCGGAAGAGGTTCTTATAAAAACACAGGCTTTTCTGCAGACGCAGGGAATTGAGGCGGTCAGACCTGCAGAAACCATCAGAATGGCGGATCTGGTGAAACCCCACCTTTTTCACCACCGGACTCCCAAAGAAGAACGCTTCCGGAACTGTGAGAAAAGCCAAAGAGATTTGATCGAACGCCTCGAAACCGGAGAGGTCCCGGACACCCCACTTTCCGTTCCGGAACACTGCGTCCGCCTCCTGTCGGATTTTCACCGGCGCATGGATCAAAAAGCGGCCTTACATCAACAATCAGCCCACCTCTCCGAATCTCTGCTGGAAGCGGAAGACACCCTCACGTTTCAACAACAGGTCCTCCAGGCCCGGGAAGACCTTGACCGGGAATTTTCCGCAATCCTGTCTGAAAGAAATTTGCCCAAACAGGGTCCTCTCTTTCAACGCGCCAAGCACGCCATTTTCCTGCAAACACCCGCCTACCGAAAGTCGCTGACCCTTCGTACCGCCCGGCTGGACGCGAGGGATGCCGGATTGCGAAAGTGCAGCTCCCCCCCGAAAACCGCACCCCTCCGCATTGCGGTGATTCTGCACCTCACAGACCCCGTCTGGCTTCCCGAAGCCCTGAAGGCCTATCCGGAGGATGTCTATCCCTGCCTGCGGGTCACCTGCACGGATCCCGCCCATCAAACTGAAATCAAAACCCTGCTCCGCTCCTGCCGTCCCCATTCAGAACCAGTCTGCCTGTCCCTGAGTTCGGCCGGACAACACACATATAGGCTGAGCCCCGGGGAGGTTGACGCGCTGACGGAATACAGCCCGGACTGGATTCTCGCCCACAGTGCCAATGAGTTTCTTTCGCCACCGCCCCGCTTTGACACCGTGCATGACTGGCTACAGCGGATGGACCGTCTGGCCCTGCCCCGCGTTGGATTTCATGAATATGAATTCACCCCCTGCCGGGAGGTTCCTGAACATGATTCCGCTTCTTTCCGGCAGACCCTGCGCTGGTACCGCAGCCTCGGTCCCGCCCCCCGCAGCGGCCTGGCTTGGCGCTGTATGGACGGGACCCTGCAACCCGAACCGCAGGATATCCCGGAACACCTCCGGAGGTATGATGCCAAGGTCCGTCCCGGAATTTTGCGGCGGTATTTGTATTTGAATCCGGAACAGGCCCGGGCGCAAAGCTCCCCGGCGGCCGAAGGGTGGCCATGTTCCCTGCCCTCCTGTGCGGATCTGCTGTATGACGATGGGCATCCGGAACATTTGAACCCCTATCATTCCGGCGAATAACGTCCCGCTTTCTTCAGCCGGGACAACGCTTCCAGAACCGCCTCCCAGCCGGTCTCCGCCCGCTTTGAGAGTTCCGGCAACTCACAGGCCTGCTTTGTGAACATGGCGTTTTCATCACCCAACGCTTTGCGAATTTGCCGATGCAGTGTCAAGCAGCGAAGGCGTGTGTTGGGACCGGGGTGCGGAGACCTAAGCGCACACCAGGAGGTAAACGTCCCCTGAAGTTTCCAGGAATCCAGATCTGCCTGACACATCACCGCCGGACGCCCGGCCAGCAGGGAAAAAATCACGCCGTGAAAGCTGTCGGTCACATTGACCCGGCAGGATCCGGGCACCCCAAGCAAATCCGGAGGCGCCAAAATCCCGGGCTGACAAACTCCCCCAAGTTTCTCCACCCGTTCAACCAGACCGGAAGGAAGAACGTGTGTGGTGGTGTACACCTTTACACGGAGGTGCGCGTACCGTTTCAGCAGATGAATCAGGTCATCCGCCCCGACCCATCCGTTGCTCCCAAGTCGAAAGTTGAACCCCAGATCAAATTCAGGGGGCACCAGGCGTTCAACGGGGAGTGCAAACAACGGGTCCGCCGTGAGCTGAATTGAAGGACCGTCCCCGGCAAGCTCCCGGACAAAGCGGTAACTGTGAAGATCCCTCAGAAGGGCCAGCTCAGCCTGCTTTAACAGCGAAACAAGAAGTTCACGTCTGGGCCCGGGGCGCAACGGTCCAATACTTTGATGCAAAAACATAAACGGTTTGCCCTGTATCGAGGCCGAGGCGACGGCGGCAAGCGCATTCTGGTAATGGTATCCGTCCAGAAACTTTCCGCCGGGGGCAATCATGACAAGATCGTGTGCGGAGACCAGACCCTGTAAATGCGCGTGGGCGGAGGGTTCCATTTCCGAAAACGCGCGGTCAAGGGCCTCCGGACTGTCGCAGGCTTCCGGCAGAGGAGGCAGAAAACAGGCCTCGAGCGGATAGGAGGACATCCCGTGCGCGGCAAAACATGTGGGATCAGGCAGACGGTGCAGGAGGGTGATCTCATGTTCCGGCGACAGCCGGCGGCAGGTTTCGGCCCACAGTTCAGGATCTCCACTGGCAGTATTCCCCAATTCGGCCAGTAAAATCTTCATCCGGCATCCTCCTGTGAAAAATATCCTGCGAGCACCATCAAACTGCGTACGCCCGCAAGAGCGGCAAACGGATTTGGATATGGACGGTCCGCCACATCTTTCGGCCAGACCGACTCCAGCTTATCCGGCTCCAGAAACGCGAACAAAGCCTCCCGTGCGGCCTCCGCCTCACGGGAGACGGCACGCCAGCCCGGGGATTGCATCGAAAAAACCCTGTGATACCGCAGGGGCTGTTCATTGGCAAAAAGCCGTTTACGCCATGCAGGCCAGCGCCGGGAAAAAAGTTCCCCCGCAAAACGGTGCGTATTGTCTTCAAAAGGAATACGGAGAAGTTCCGGACAATTCCGGTGCATCCATGCCGTCTGTAAAGCCCGGTTATTCACCCATTCCAGAGGCAGGGACCGAAAAAAGGAGAAGAGTTTTTGATCACAGGCCGGTACCGTCGGCCATGTGTAGCGGGAAAACTCCCACAACGAGGCCCCAAGATGATGTCGACAGCGGGTACGGAATTTCCAGTCGAATGAGGCAGTCCCCTCCTCCCCGGTTCTTTCTGCAAAATCACGGAGCATCCGAAGTTTGAGTTGACCCGCCCAGGCGCCTTCCTCCTGATCCCGGAACAGGCCTGAGACCGTTTCCTCCGGAAGGCCCCAACGGTTGAGCTTGTCAAAAAACAGCTTGCCGTCATGTTTTTGGCTGTCGGGATCCCATGAAAAACGTGTGGCATATCCTCCCAGCAAATCATCGAGGAGGATGCCGTGTTGGAGCCAGGGCCGCAGCCCGGCTTGCGGAATTAAAGCCCCGAATGACCCTCCCCCATGCCCGCCGGAGCGCAGGGCCCGGGTTTGCCAGGCTTTGAGACACAGGCGGGGATCGTCATCCCGGAAAAGCAGGCCTTTCCTGAGCCTCATTTGCCGGTTTACCGCCCGGGCCGCAATCACTTCGTACTCTCCGCGAAGCCCGAAGGTCACCGGGCGCAGCGAAAATCCGGCCTTTTTCACACTGAAGGCCGCCATCCGCGAATCCCGCCCCCCCGACAACAGCACATCACAATCCAGGGTTCCGGCCAGCGAACTGTGCTGCCGAATCACCCTGGACCAGTGCGACGAAAAAAGCTCCAGGGCCTGCTCAAAGCTCTCGGGGTGATCCGGTTCAGGCAGGGGAGCTGTGTGAAAGACGGCGGGCTTTCCTTTTGAAAGCGTCACAACCGTGCGGATCGGGATCTGACGCACATTCCGAAGAACGGTTCGATCATCCAGAGGATTATTCAAGAGCAGCAGGCCGGAAATTCCTTCGGGGTCCGGGGCCTTCCGGAAAGATGGATGAATCGCCAAATCCCCTGCGGCGGAGGCCACAATCCAGCGTCCATCCGGCAGCGCGGTGTAAAAAGCCGGGTAAAGTCCCAACGGGTCCACCGCAACCGAAAGCGATCCGTCGGGCCGCATGACTGCGGCCAGAAAAAAACCATCCGGCTGAAAGGAAGGTTCCTGCCCCCATCTGGCCATTAACGCCTGCGGAGTAAGCGCATGCCCCTCCTCATCCAGGGCATATCCCAGAATCATCGCCGTCCCTTCCTCCGACACCCCGGTCTGCAACACGTCCGCTTGGGGAGCCCCCACAGCCAAAAACCCGGTGTCGCTTGGATGCACCCATTGCACCGGGAGTGCTTCATGTCTAAGGGCACGTTCCGCCCGTTTTTGGCAATCGCCCGGAAGATCAGGACTTGTCTGGGCCAGAAACACCAGGCTCATATCCCGCCTTTCACCAGACCGTGTCCGCTCATCACGGACTGCTGTTCTTTCATTTCCTCCGAGGAGTCCACAGGACACATTACCGTCATAAACAGCGTGAAGGGTGAATCCGGGTCTTTATAGGCCCGCAGGACAAAGAGTTGATTCCGGTCCAGCCGCTCGTTCAGACAGGCCATGGCCGAAGGCTCCCGATCTGGATCGACCTTGAGGTGGAAGGCATGAAACGTCATTTCCCGCCCCAACAAACGGTCCAAGGTTCGGAAATGAAATAAAGGAGCGGTGGAAAAATTACTGCGGGGATTCAAATCCACAATGAGCGGAGAAGGTTCACGGTCAATGATATCGAGCCCCAGCATGCCGACATAGTCCGTTTTCAAAAGACATGAGGCCGCCTTTTCGGCGACATCCAGAACCCTCTTCGGCACCCGGGATTGCGGGGTAATCCGTGATCCCGCAAACAGATTTTTCTCCGTAAACCACTGTTCAGCCGCGCCGAGGAGATACACATGGCTGCCCGGCGGTTCAGCAAACAGTAAATTGACACAATAGGAGGTCTCATGAGGCATCGCGGCCTCGACAACCACCGGGCCGCTGCCCGGCAGGGTTTTCAGCGCTTCGGGCACAGCTCCGGGGCTGTCTGCAAACTGAACCCCCAGCCCGCCCCCCATAAGGTAAGGCCCGGTTGTTTTCAGAAAACACCCCTCCCCGGAAGCCCACAGATCCGGGTCCGCTTCAGCCGCCGCCGTCCGGTCCACCACCTTTCGGAGCGGTAAAAGCTCAGCAGGAAGAAAGGTTTCCATGTATGCTTTATCCACCAGACGCACCAGCAGTTCTCTTGGAACCCGATATTTCACCGGATCCACCAGGGCTTCCGGATGGGGGTGATCCACAATCAGACTGCGCGGCCGCTGTTCCTGTAGGTGGCGTTCAAACTCCGACCGGTTATGATAAACAAGACACTGATCCAAGGACAATGGCTGTATGCGGCTCCGTTCAAGCAATTCAAGACAGACAGGATGGAGCACCCCTGCGGGCACCAGAACCTGTTGACGGGTAAACAACGGAAACGTGAGACAAAGTCGCCTGTCGAAGGTGGTATCCGTTCCGGGAAAAAAGCCATACGGTTCAAAGGATGTCCGGGGAACAAAAACGGCATCCTCGCCGAACAACGGGCCCAGATCGTCAAAAGGATACAACTTCAGCATAATCCCTCAAGAATGATTTGCCTCCAGAAGACCCAAACGCGCTCTGTTCCGGTCCAGCATAAGGCCCACAGAACGGCGCAGCGTATCATATTGCCTGTTCTTTTCGAGCATGTGGTGAATTTGTTGCCAATGCAGATATACGAGCGAGGAGGCCATTTCCACCTCCGCGACGGCATCCATATCCAGGGCGGAATCAAAGGATTCCACCCGCCCGGACAAACCGGCCATCTCCAGAAGAATCAGTGTACGCAAACACTTTTCGCAGTGTCCGCAATTGTAAGCATTCTCCGGATTTTTCCAGCATACCCGCAAATGTTTCAACGCCAGGGGCCACTCGGCCAGTTGACGTATTTTATCAAGACGGCTCGTCTCCACGCCGTGATGAATGACCCGACTCCCGGCACTGGACCACAGCGGATCCAGATCGTGCATCGAGCCGGCAACCTCGCAAATATTCAAATCGTAGCTGGCAGGAATCACCAGCCCCCCCAGATGCGCCGGTAAAAGGTGGGCCATGGAGGCCAGGGCAGATCCAAACGCGCGCTTGCCCCATGGGCCATAGCAGTCGGTGGCCAATCGCAGGTCCGTGGACAGAGTGTAGATCGGCAACCCCAGGTCGGCGGCAAGCATTTGCAGGCGGGGAAGGACTTTATGAAACAAATCAAGGTTATCCTGAGGAATATCGAAACCGTGAACATACAGTAAACCCTGACACTGATCCCGTAAAGTCCAGGCGGAGAACAAGGAATCCACCCCGCCGGTAAAACAGACAACACAGGCTTTTTTTTCCGGGTGGGCTGCGGATTTTCGCTGCAGGGAGGCTTTGAATTTCACAGCATGTGCTTCTTCAAACCGATCCGCCATCAACGCCATGGCCTGTTGACTGTTCTGATATAAGCGCGGACAAACAGCCCCTCCCTGAATTCGGACTTCCTCAAACGGCCCGAGCATCCCGATTAAAAGCGAAGGCGGGAGGGCTGCATTCGCAAGCCCGTCCGCAATGCCCGAAGGATCCTTTATTTGGAAAGTAACATTCCTGCACCATGTATCCGATTGATAACACCATCCGGAGGCCCATTCATCTCCGCTCCGTGTCAACGGGGCCAAGCGAACGGTCAGTCGGTTCTTTTGAGTGAAAAATTTCATGCAGACTTTGCCGGTTATGTGGTGGAGGAGCAGAAAGGGTAATGTTCCGTGCGGGCCTTTTCAAAAGAAAACACCCCGTCCCCGCTCAAAACATTCATTTCATACAGTGACGGAAGGGATATTTCGGTCTTCGTTTCGATATCGCCTCTCCACCCGTGCCATCCTTTGGCTCGCTCGGAGGCGTCATACCCTCTCTGCCCGTATTTCTCACGCGCATGATCGGCACTCAAAAAAAGATAGTGCCGCATAAGACCAGTCTCCGGCGTGATGCTGCGGCCGGGAAAGAGCACTTCGTGTCCGCCCATGGTTTCCAAATCCACCCCCTGCTCCTGTCGCTTCCACGCGTTCACCCGGTGAAGCATGTTCACCTGAAACGGATAATAATACTGCATCGTTTTCTGAAAATCAGGGTGATCATGATCCGGAGTCTCCCTGCACGGCAGAAACGTGAATTCCTGAAAATTGGCGGCATTGTACCCTTGCCGGTCGGCAGAAGTTATCCAGTCCCGCAGGGTGGCATACCCGGGCGGAGGATACCGGAATTCATCCGGGTCCAAATGAAGAAACCAGTCCGCATCCGCGTGGTTTTGATATTCTGCTTTTTTGCGAAGAATTTCAGCCCAGTTAAAGCCCTCACTGCGGGGAATCCGCTCAATGGACCGTAAATTCTTCTTCAAAAACGGCTCCGCAAACTTCCGGCATCTGTCGGTGGAGTCGTTATCAAACAATACCGCCTCCAGCCCCTGTTCTCCCAAATGGCGCAAAGCCGGAACGATATACCGCTCTTCATTGTATGCCGCAATCAGCGCAACGATTTTCAAAGGTTTCGGCTCAGGAGAGGGTTCAAAACCAACCGCCTTTTTAAGCCTGTGAAATGCCCGGTTCACCTGCCGAACCGTGTTCTGAACGCACAACTGTTTTTTGGGGAAATCATTCATTTGGTCTACTAAAGCCCGATCGCTGAAGGAAATTCAATCCTCGGCAGAATCCGCCGGTGCAACTGCTCCAACGCGTCCGCTTCGCTGAGGTCATCGGTGCTGATCACCCAGTCGGGATCACTGCCGTCTGGCGGTTCGAAGGTCGATCCGTGTCCGGTGAACTGCTTGATTTGGCCTTTTTCTGCTTTGGCGTAGAGCCCGTGCACATCCCGCTTCGCACAGGTCTCAAAACTGGCCTGCGTGTAAATCGGCGTGAGATGCTCCGGTCCGACAATCTCACGGGCCATCGCCCGCAGAGCCCGCTTGGGGGTGATGAACGAACAGATCACCACAATCCCCGCCTCGTGAAAAAGCCGGGCCACCTGCGCAATCCGCCGGATGTTCTCCAGCCGGTCCTCATCCGAAAAGCCCAGATCCGAATTCAGACCGGTGCGAATATTGTCGCCGTCCAGAATCTTGGTCTTGAAGCCCTGATGCGTCAATCGCTGCTCCAGGGCCGTGGCCAGGGTCGTTTTTCCAGACCCCGACAAGCCGTAAAACCAAAACACATGCGCTCGCTGCTGCAGCAGGATCTCCTTGGTGGAGCGGTCCTGCATGCGGTGGAATTCGGTGTGCAGATGGTTCGGCATATGCGGGAACTCAGCCTTCCGCCATCACTTGACGCAGCACGTACTGGAGAATGCCGCCATGCTGAACATAGTCCAC
>PXDP01000235.1 GCA_003565035.1 PVC group bacterium
AACGTTTTCGTCGCGTAGCGACGGTTGACGGACCTGGAGGTTTCAACCTCCGATTTGGAGTCGGCGGGATTGAAATCCCCAGGTCCCTCAGGCGACGCTACGCGGCGCACAGATATCTTGGTTGGCTCAAAACGTGGATTGAAATCCACGCCTAAGCGTCGAATGTCGCTACGCGACAGGAGCCGGGCGACCCAAAACCTTCAAAACAAAGGCCCCTATGAGAATTGAGACCTCATTATTTTCAAACTCAAGTCCAGAAAGATTTGTGTCTAAAGGGAAGTGCTTGCCACATGGGTGAGGGTAACCCCCAGCTTCCTTCAGCGCCAGATTCCATTTGAATCTGCGATCCATATCAGGAAAAAGGCTGTCCAAACTGAGGTCTGCTGCTCAGTAACCCCGACTTCCGCCCCACCTGGTGCGCGGCCACCTCGGGCTCCCGATCCCCGGTCAAATCGATAGCAAATCCTTTTGGCCTGCCCTACCTTTTGTCGTTCAGGGCCACATGAAAAAACCAGGAGCATGGCGGTGCTCCTGGTTTGATGTGTTTCTGATTTTACGAGAAGTTTGCGCCCGCGTCCGTTTTATTTTTGGCGCTTTCTGAACAGCACCACTGCCGACAAGCCCACAAGGGCCATGACCAGAGTGCCGGGTTCGGGGATGGCGGATACGGTAATATTATCATAACGTATGTCGCCATTCCCTGTATCTGTTGTCATGTAGAACGACAGAATATTGAAACCAGAAGTCATGGGATCAACCGAGTCCGTTATCGTGTAGACATTCGAAAGAGTTGCGAAATTTGCGCCCTCCTCCAAACTCAATGTGATTGAACCACCGACATTTTCCAAACTGAAACGGGCTGCACGGATATCACCAGTTGCACCAAAGGTCACATCGGCATCCGTTTCAAGGGCTGAGCCTCCAAAAAATGGGTGGGCGTTTGCGGTGGAAGTTTCTCGTAGCTCGACCTCACCGGCAGCAAGCCTCAAGTTTGCAGAATATCCTTTCCAGGTGCTGCTCAATGCGGGGGTAGTATTATCCCACTGGTCCCAGTCATTTGCCGTTGCGGCCGTACCACTAAATAACCCGACCCGAACTGTATTAATGTTTGTGCTGTTGGCCTGATAGTTGAAGGAAACACTTAAGCTATCCCCCGGGGCGAGGGTTTGTGAGGAAAAAGAAGTGGTGAAAAATTGTGAGCTGGTCGAACTTTGATTCCATGCCATGCCAAAAGAAGGCGGATTTTCGTAATGTCCGTCATTCCAATACCAGCCGGTGAAGGTTTCGTCTGTATCAAACGTCTCCGAGACCAGGGTTGCACTGGAGGCAAGCGGGGCAAGGGTGATGAGAAAGATGCAGGACATTAATCCCCGTGTGAGCGGGTTCGTCAGGTTTGACGTTTTATGTGTGGATGAGGTCGTCTTCATGTCTGTCTCCATGGGTATTGGGTTTGGAAGATCTGCAGAACCTTCTTTGTTTGCATTGTGAAAATCTTACCCGATGTGCGGAGGATTTTCAATATGCAGAAATATTTATAGTGTGCAGAAAAAGATAATTTTTGAAAATAGAGTTAAAATTAGAGAATTTCGGGGCTTATTTTTGTGGGTTTCCGAAAATTTGCGGGGGGATAGAGGCGGAGAGGGCATCGACCCAGACGGAGCCTTCGCCGGTGAGGACCACCACGATTTCGCCCCGGTCCGCCCCTTCGGCGAGACGGACTTCGCGTTCTATCCAGGCCCACTCTAGAGCGGATCCGGTGCTGCGGTGCAGGGTTTGCCAGTGGATTTGTTCCTTCTCCCGATACGAGCGCAAGGCGATCTGGACCTCCGTGGTTTCGCTGCCATCGGCTTTCCAGGCGAGTGCGAGTTTAAAGCTGTTGTCCACCGCCGGAAAGAGATAGCCCACCGAACTGTTGACGGGTCCTTCCAGCGTGCGAAGAACCAGAGAGCCGCCTGTGGGGTCGGCCGATGCCTCGCTCCACGCTTTTTCACTGTTCCCCTGTCCGCTCCAGCGTGTCCAGTGCTGATCGACGGTTGCTTCGGCGGTGAAGGAGGGGTCGGCGAGGTCGGGGAGGCGGGCCTCGAGGGTTTCGCGCACGGGCAGGAGTCCGAGGCCGATTTCACCCGCCTGCAAGGTGGCCAGTCCCGAGGGGTTGTGAGCCATCCAAAAGATTCCGCCGCCGGCGGTGCCGGCGTGGAGTCGGGGGCCGCCAAACGAAAGGGTGCGGACTTGCCCTTGCGGGGGCAAGGGGTGTTCGCTCCAGGTTTTGCCTCCGTCGCGGCTGATCTTCAGTTCCTGTGCGGTGGCGGCGGCGATGAGGCCGGGTTGCCGGGCATCGGCGGCAACCACCAGAACCTCTCCATCCAGGATCGCGTTCCAGGTGCGTCCACCGTCCGTGCTTTTGAGCAAACCGCCCTCGCGGCTGGCGATGAAAAAGTCCTCTCCGGCGGAGGTCAGATACCGGGGAGCCCCCCCGGGCTGGAACTGAGAGCGGTGCCAGCGCTGGCCGTCGTGGTAGTGGATGCGTCCCGTGTCGTGACTGGCCAGAACCAACTGGCCCGACTGCGACATGGCCAGTTCGGGGCCGATGCTCCAAATTTCGTGGCGGAAGAGGTTTTCCTCCTCCTCCAGGCCCTCGTTGACGGGTTCGAAGGAGCGTCCGCCATCCAGGCTGCGGTAGATCCCGCCGCCGTCCGCCACCTTTCCGGACAGTCCAAGTACCACTTCGTAGGGGTTTTGGGCATGCACGGCGATCGAGTTCATGCTGTGGTGTTCACGCGGGGGCAGACCCTGCATGGGTGCGGCCCACCAAGTCGCCCCGGAATCGGTGCTGACCCATACTTTCTCAGCGCGCCATTCCGCCCGAGCGTCCCCGACTCCGTAAAGGCGTCCGGGCAGCGCCGGGGAAACGGCCAGCATTTTTACATTGGAAAAGGTTTTCTTAGGCGTGTCATAGCGAACACCGCCATCGGTCGACTGGGCGTAGGCGTTATCCGCCATGCCCACGTGGATGCGGGCGGGATCGGCGGGGTTGGCAAGGATGTGATGGATTACCGTGACCTCGATGCCATCGATGCGCTGTACCCAGTTTTTTCCCGCGTCGCGGGTCTCGTAGGCGCTGTACCAGTCGGTGAACCACCAGTGATCCGGCTGACCGGGCATGACGGTCAGGCTGCCCATGGCCGCGCCGAAATGCGGCCAGACCCCCGGTTGCAGGCGGCCCCACCAGGGTTCGCCCTCGACAATCTCGGTGACACTTTCGCGTTCGATCTTGCGCCAGGCTTCTTCGCCGGTTCCGCGGCGGTAGATGGTTCCGCGCGACGATCCGAGCAGCAGGAAATCCGGTCCGGTTGTCAGCGCCCGGAACCGGCTTTCACTGGTGTACCCTTTGGCCGCTTCGGGGTTGATCGGGAGCCCTTCCGCGTATTCGTGCCAGGTGACACCATCATCCTCACTGCGCAGGAGGCGACTGGCAGCAAAAATCCCGACCAGGGCCCCGTCCGGGGCGAGCACAAGTTCATCGGGTGCGGGACCCTCGAGGGCTGTCCAGTTTTCCCCGTGGTCGCGGCTGAAGAAAAATCCGCCTTCCAGCGCGGATGTGCGATGGGGTGTCCATGGGTGGGCGCAGGCCCAGCCGCGTCCATCGTCCGCAAAGGTGAGATCGGTGATGTTTTTGCCCTCCAAGCCGCGGAGAGACCAAGTAAGTCCATGGTCTTCGCTGACCCAGATTCCGTCCCCGGCGGAGGCGAAATGCAGGCGCCCCTTTCCATCCCGCGCGAAAATGAATCCGGTGGAGCGGAAGGCTTCATTCCCGTACACCTGCGCATCCAGGACAAGGGACCAGGTTTGGCCGCCGTCCTGGGAGAGGAACACTCCTTTGCGGGGTGACCACTGATTTCCCACCGCGATGAGGACCCAGTCGGGATTGTCGGGATGCACGTCCAGGCCGCGAACCGAGTAATACCCGTCACCCGGCGGCAGGCCGCCATGGAGCATGCGCCAGGTCAGCCCCGTGTCCTCACTGCGGTAGGCCCCGCCCACGTCCACATAACAATATAAAATTGATGGATTTGAAGGGGCGGGAACGATGTTTTGCAGATAGCCGCCGCCTCCGAACATCGAGCTTTGCCAGGTCCCGTAATCGCGGTGGGATGTACGGATCGGCGATGCCTCGGGGGCATGCAGGTTCGATGGAGAACGCGTTTTGGGGGAGCAGGCGCAGGTCAGGCCGAAGAGAATAAGAAGTGAAGCGATACGGACGGAATAAAACATGTGGAGGCCTTTCGTGAAAAATCGTGTCTGCGGAAGGGCAGGTGGGCTGAGGGGGGGGCTTACTTTTTTACTATACCCCATTCAGACCGGGATTGCATATATGCAGAAATAAGGATAATATACACTTTCAAGCTTTTCATCCTTTGAACTGACCGAAAGCCACAGTCATGCCTGAGACCCCCACCCTCGACCCCGTATTTCAAAACTTACCCGAAACCCCGCGGAAACTTCGATTCTCGAAAAGCACATCCCCTTTTTTTATGCCCTACATTGCCGGGGCGGACAAGCATATTGAATGCACGCACAAACATCACATCCAGGATTTTTCACTGGGGATCCTGGAACCGCTTGAGACCTGTATGATCAGTCTGAGCCCCGGGGTTGTGATCACCACGATGAATCAGGAGATTCCTTTAGGGTATGGACAGTTGATCCTCCTGCGGCAACCCGCGAACATCACCTTGACCACCCAGCGGCAGTCGGAGACCTGGAGTTCGGTGTATTTGAACTTCCGGGATGAATTTCCCTGCAACGCCATGGCCTGGCTGCGGCAACGCTTGGGAACGGTCACAGATTTGAGTGATCATCCTGATCTGCCCGATTTTCTGCGTTTCACCTTCCAGCTTTTAGCCGATGTGCATCAGCCGGACCCTCTCGATCAGGAGCGGCTTTCTCTTCAGACCTACCAGTGGTTTTTAAAGCTGATGCAACTCTGTCACCTTCCGCTTCAGCAGGCTGCTTACACAGGGCTTGAGGAACTTCATCCGAGCCAGGTGCTCTCCACGCGATGCCGAACCTTGAAGGAATTCGCAAACCAAACTCAGTATACGCCCTCGTATCTCTCAAAGAAATTGGGAGAGATCTGGAACGAGTCTCCGGGAAAAATACTCAGGGAAACCCGGCTGCAAACGGCGGCGGACCTGCTTCGCACCACTGAACTGGAAGTTCAGGCGATTGCCGAGCAGATTGGCTATCGATCCACAAGTTCCTTTATCCGGGCGTTTAAATCCCGCTACGGGCTTTCCCCGGGCCAACTTCGTCATCAGCAGGCGATCGGAATCCACACCGATCCCAAATAAACATCATACTGCATACAAGTGTTATTTCTGCATATTGACCGAAGTGAGGTCGAGTTGTAGGATAAAAGAATGATGCTTAAGAAAAAATGGATTCCGTTATACAAAAACGCCTCTTTTGTTCAGGAGGCTGCGCCCTATCAGGCCGATGTTTGCAAGCACCGTGAGCTTCGGAGGTCACAGCAGGCGTTCACCTTGATAGAACTTTTGGTGGTGATTGCCATCATTGCGCTTTTGGTGAGTCTCAGTTTCTCATTGGTCAGCAGCAGTCAAAAGCGGGCCTTTGAAGCGTCTACGACCTCACGGTTACGCCAGTTGTATCTGGCTTTTCAAACCTATGCGCTGGAAAATCGTTTTTATTATCCCTCTTTTTACAATCCCAGTGATTCGCATCCGCAAATTTGGCAGGAACGGATTGCGCCCTATGTGGGTATTTCCAACTGGAATGCCGCCGATCAGATCAAACAGCGCATGATTTTCAATTCCCCCTATCAGCAGCAAGCGAGTGGGGATTCCGCATACTGGCAGGTTGGGCGATCCTTTGGGGTGAACAGTTTTCTGGCGCATCCGCAGTGGGGCTTTCGATCAGACCTCAATCGCCGGCCCAGTCAAATTGTGTTGATTGGAGACATGGAGCAGGCCAACTCCGATTTCGTAAATACCGCCGACGGAGCCAACTGGTACGGGAGTGGTTTTCCCTGGGCCCGGCCCGCCTACCGACATTCCCGGGACCGGGCCTTGTTCGTCTTCTGCGACGGCCATGTGGCTGGCTTGCAGGAGGAACAATTGGTCTTGAATCCGGAATCTTCCCCCAACGTCTGGAAGTGGTGGGACTGATCCAGTTGACTAAAATTCTTTCCGCACGATGCCGTATTTATGTTTCACCAAATCCTGCATGAAGGAAACCACGGCGGCTTTATCCGAAGCGACATAGGAGCAGAAAATGCAATAGTATTCGCCGTTGTCGGGGTCGCGGCGGAGCATGACCGGATCCACGTCCCGGGCAAAACAGGCGGGGCAGATCAGTTTGGCATCAGAGGGGAGGTCGTCAGACATGTGGTCACCGGGTTGGAGGGGGAGAGGGGCGTGCGGAGCTGCAGGGTGAAGTGAGGCTTGAAGAGCGTTGGTTTTGTGAACGAGGCTTCGGCATGGTCTGACCGGATTTCGAGTCGGGTGTTCAGGGGCGGAATCTCCGCCTCTGCGGATTCCGGTCCGGTCCGGAAACGGAGGCTGCGCAGATCCTCTGGATATTCGTGGGTGCCGAGGCTGCCGTGGAACTGATCCAGGATCTGGATGCCGCCTTCGATGTTTTCCGTGGAGATCACCTCCCGCAGGATGCGGATTTTCGGACTCCCGTCTAGGATCCAGGTCTGGCGCAATGTAAGGCTGCCTTCTCCGAGCCGGAGTGTTTGCGCATCGGCGATGACCCGCCAGATCCCGCCAGTCTGTTCCACCCGGCAGCGGATACGGTGATTGTGGAGCGCGGTCCGGGTGCCGTTGGCCTCCACTTCCGCGCACCAGCCGTTGTTCCAGAAGCCCCCGCGGAGACCGGAACTGATCACAAAAGGGTGACTGCCATTCCACTGGCAGGCGCTGTCGGGGCCCACATCGCCGTCGACCCGCCCTGTGTAGGGGCGGAAATCGACCAGGCTTCCGCCGAGGCCGAAGTCGAAGGCGGCGCGGTAATGGGGGTTGATAAACCAGACAAACTCGCGTTTGCTTTGCCGCAACTCGTCGCGCCAATGGCAGAGCTGTGGACACCCTGCAGGCACCTGTTCGCGAAAGAAGGCGCCAAATTCGCTCAGGGTGCACACGGTCACGTCTTCATGCGCCTGCATCCAGTCCAGCGAGTCCAGATACATTTTCCGGGTGTATTCCGGGTGATCGCTGATCCAGTGTCCCGGGCTCAGCCAGGGGGAGCTGATGAAAAAGCTGAGGTAGCTCCAGCCGTTGTGCCGCACCTGACGGCGCCAGGCATCCAGAAAGCGGAAATAATACGGGCAGTCTTTTCCCTGGTTGACGCGTGCCCGCACGATGTTGCCGGGATGGGAGGCAAAGAGGTCGTCACGGCTGAGCAGAGCCATCATCATGTCGCGGTTCAGGTGCGGAAGGGCGACGATATCGATGGCCTCCTCCGCGTCGCGGGCGGGAAGAAGGGCGTTGGCGCGGGAGGGCCAGTGGGGAGCCCAGGGGCCGCCGTCGGAAAACAGCATCCAGTTGCGGTTGTTGCCCTGGTACATGCGCGCGCCCTCCTCAAAGCAGGAGGTGATGGCGGTGCGGATCTCCGGATAGGTTTCCTGAATGTGGCGCAGCAGGGTCGCATCCATGATATAGCCGCCGATGCTGGCGGGCGCGCGCCCGAACACCTCGGAGAAGCGGTCCACCATCTCCGCGATCACCGCGAACTGGGTGGCGCGCGGCAGGAGCCAGAATCCGGGGTCGGTCTGCTGATATTTTTTCTGAAAACGGGGACCGTTGTAGGCGTGCAGGTGCAGGCCGAGTTCCTGAGAGTCGTCGGCGGCCAGCTCTTTGGCCAAGGCGACAGCCTGCTCTTCCCAGAGCGAACTGTAGCTGCAAAGGGTGGTGGTGGAAAGTTTCCGGTCCAGGGCCGCTTCCCATTGAAAGCGGAGCGAAGTCAGGGATTCCGGCTTGGCGTCCAGCCGGTGAATGATGTTCGTGTGAAGCATTCCTGCGAAATATCTCCCGGAAGAGAGGATTCCAAGCTCCGCGGATTTCAATCCGTATAATCAGGCCTTCTCCTCCCGTTCCTGCTTTTCACACCCGCCTTCCGGAGGGGGAGGCGTGTGCAGACTATTCTTTTTCAATCCTAAGCCGGTAAAAGTCCGGACTGCTTTCGGCTTCCGGCAGGATGAGCTGCACCTGCACCCGCCCATCCTCCAGCGGGGTTTCGGTGACCTCGGCCGGAGTGAGGGTCGGCCAGGTGATCAGATCGGATGATCGTTCCACCCGGATTTGCAGCGGCAGGCTAGTGTCCGAGTTCCGGGAATAGACGAGGGCGGGAAATCCGGCTACCGCTTCGATCCGCAGGCTGCCCGGCACCTCCGGGGCAAAGGGGGACCAGCCCATAGCCAGCCGTTCGAGGCGGGTGGTGCCGTCGCCGGTGTCCTGCGCCTGCCAGTTTACGGGTGCGTTGCCAAAATGCCGGCGGTGCCAAAGTTCAGCGGTCTGATTGGGCCGGGCGGCGAGAGCGGAAATCTCTTCGGGGCTCATGGCCCGGTTGAGGATGCGCACTTCGTCCATCGCCCCCGGAAAAAAGCGGGGATCGGGATGATTGTCGGTTCCGATTTCGATGGGCGTCACTGAGGTGTTGATGGCTTGGGGCAGAGTGTCGTAGGGCAGGTCTTCTCCGCCGTTGAGGTACAGCAGCACCTGGTTCACATTGCCGGCGTTTTCCGGCAGCACGGCGGCGACATGCACCCATTCGCCGTTTTCCAGGGCGGTGGCTCCGCGCCGGTAGCCTCCAGCAACCTCCACCCGCAGGTGGTTCACAAAGCCGGCATTGTTGTCCAGACGGAAGTGCCACTTTTGACCGGGGGTGTCCAGCCCCCACCCGGCAATGGAGCCAGGGCCGCCCGGACGGATCCAGGCGGACACACTGCGGGGCGCATTGCCGGAGGGCACGGAGAACCCGGGCGCGACCACCAGGTGGTCGGTGACCCCGTCAAGCAGCAGGGCGTGCCGCGAAACCCCCTCCACCCATTGTGGCGCACCCTGGATCTGCGCGGCGGGCCGCCCGCCCGCGTCGTGGGCGACCGCTCCGCCGCCCTCATCCAGCGGCAGCCACAGATCCGTCGAATCCACAAAGCGTACATCGACTGTGATCCGCCCGGATGCGCTTTGTTCACCGTCGCTGACCGTGTAATCAAAAAAGTCTTCCCCGTACACACCGGGCTGCGGGGTGTAGAGCCAAGCGTTGTCGACAAGCTGAACGGAGCCGCCATGCGGGGGGCGGGTGAGGGTGACCGTCCAATTCTGCGGAAAGGTGAAAGGATAAATCTCCGCCGACACCGAGTCGGGGCTGTTGGTGTTGAGGTTTAGACTCGGAGCCTCCGGCGCGCCCGGATCGCCGGGGAGGACAAAGGCCGCCGCAGACACCGGCTGTTTGGCGATGCCGGGGCCGGCCCAGGAAAGGGACAGAGCCGCAGGCGCATCGCCGCTGTGGCGGGTGTGCAGCCGGAAGGGATGCTGACCTGCCTGCAGGCGGATGGACCCGGAGCTTTGTTCGATACCGGGTGTCCGGTCCGCATCCACCAGCAGAATCTCGTGCAGGCGTATGCCCGCGCCGGTGTCGCTGCTCAGAAAGAATTCGTATTCACCGGTGGTTGGCACGTCCAGCCAGCCCTCGAAGGCCAGGCCGATGTCCTCCGTGCGGGTCATGACCGAGAGATCCAGTCCCGTGACCTCCTGCTCCGGAACGGGCTCCAGATCTCTGAAATCCGTGAGATAAGGAAGGTCCGTTTCATAAACCCTGACCTGGAGGCCCGGACGGGTTGCCGGGAGGGTGAAGGCCGGCACCGCTTCTCCGTCGTAAGGTCGTGCGGGCGATTCTTCGGGATCCGCTCCCGTGTGCGGACGCCTCATGCGGAAAACCTTGGCCACTAACTGTGCCTGAGTGGGCACGCCCGGCTGACCCGCCAGGTTCACGCGCTCGCCGGGATCGTTCAGGGTATCGTAGACTTCAAAGAGATCGTTGGCCCCCTGCACGTTGTAGCGAACTGCTTTCAATCCGTTCAGATAGACCGCCTGCATGTGACCCCGGGCGCGGTTGCGGCGTTCCGGCATGAAGTCGGCATAGTCCTGGACATTGGGGTGGAATTTTGTGGTGTACTCCACATACACCTCGTGCGGGGGAAGCGGTCCCGCTCCGCTGAGTTCATTCCAGAGCGACACCCCGTCGGCGCGGAAGGGGACGGGAACCCCCGCGAGTTCCGCCAGGGTGGGGAGCCAGTCGTGCTGCTGGGTGGGATGGGTGCTCACGCGTCCGGCAGGCAGGGTACCCGGCCAGCTCACCAGCGCGGGCACGCGGATGCCACCCTCGAAGACATCCCGCTTGGTGCCGTCCAACGGACCGTATACCCGCAGAAAACTCGGATCATGCCGGAAGTTTCCGCCCTCCCGGCCCGATTCATGATGCGGTCCGTTGTCGGAGGTGAAGACGATGAGGGTGTTGTCTGCGATCTCCAGATCCTCCAGCAGTTGCAGCAGATCCCCCATGCCGTCGTCGAGGCGGCGGACCATGGTGGCGTGGAATTTGGCGAAGGTCGGCCAGCTCTGGTTGGCGTAGTCGGGGTGCAGCCAGGAGTTGACGGTGCCGGAGGCGGTGTTGAGGATGGCGCCGGGCGTGCCGGTCCACTGCACCCCACCGATCAGGATGAGCAGGGCGTGCCCAATCTGCTTCGCTACGCCCTGGGCGGAACTGCCGTCACACCTGCAGAGGAGTTTCTGCTGGTTCCGGTACTCACCGAAACCGGAATGAGCCTCAGCTTCAACCGCGTCGATGACCCCTCCCTTACGTACGAGGTGTGGGCCACGGACAATCTGCTGGGCTGGGGTACGGAACCGATTATGGAACTTCCCGCCGGAGGCCCTGTGGAGGTGTCTGTGGAAACAGATGCCCCGCAGCTTTATCTGCATCTGCGGGTGCGGCGGGAATAAACCTGACGGTTTTTTTCACTGGTCATTTATGCCCCGGGTCTGCGGACGCAGAACCGCTCAACCGGGGGAGAGTTCAGAGGAACCAAAGCAGTCGTCAGGGTCGGGCAGCGGGAGGGTTGGGGGCCCGAGCTGTTCAAAGGTGAGGAGGCGTTTCGCATCAGTGTCGTGCCAGATCCAGCCGCGGCCCTGTGCGCGCCGGAACCTGAGGCGGTCCAGAGGGGTGAGGCCGGGTGCGGAGAAAAGGAGGCGGGTGGCGGGGTGATCCTGAAAGGATTTTTCCCGGACGTCCTCGATGCGGAAGCGCTCGGTTTCCAGCAGCCGGGTGAAAAAGGCCTCCGGAGTGAGACCGCGGAGAAGCTGCCCGGGCAGTCCCCAGCGGCGGAAGACAAGCCGGCGGCGTTTGTCGTCTTCGAAACTCAGCAGGATATTGCCGGGGTAAACAGAAATACCGGAAATCGCATAAGATTCGGGCACGCGCGCATGGATACCGTGAAGAGTATATTCCTGAAGCCCGTCGGGGAGGTCGGTGCAGTCGTTGAGAACCTGGTCCGCATGGGCGAGGGCGGGGGGCAGAAAGGTCCAGGTCCAGGTGCGGCAGGAGGCGGAACGCGCAGAAACGGCTATGAGGCCTTCATGGCTGTCCTCCGACCGTTCCCAAAGGTCACGGTGCTGTTTCCGTGTGGCGGGGGCCCAGGCGAGGGAGGCCATGGGGCCGTCGAGGGTGCTGAATTCGATCCGGCCGCGAACCGGATCTTTTTCGTAGGTGGTGATTTCCCATTCCCCGGGGAGGCGGGGGCGCAGGGAATGCCAGGCAAAAGGAGCACTCATGGGTGCGGAAAGCCGGGTCAGCGGTTGACCACCCGGTACATCACCAGCAGTACGCCGCTGGCAAAGGCGGTGATGGCGGCGGTGACGCGGTTGAAGCGGTAATATTCGTAACCCCATCCAAAGGACCAGAACTCCTCCGGAAATTCAGGATATTTTTCCAGAGTACTTTCGGAGGGAAACCAGCCGTCGCGGAAACACCAGACCGCCAGCAGAAACATGCCGATCGCCCAGTAGAGATGCTCGTTGTTTTTTTGAACAGAAAAAGTGCGTGCCATAATACGGTCCTGAATGCGGGTTAGATACGGGAGGCCACCATACCCGCGACTTCGTCGGTTGTAAACCGGGAAAGCATGGTGCCTTCGCCGATGACTTCGGTGGCGGTGGCGGCCATGATGCTGTCCTCAATCCGGGCGGCGGCCTCGTTTTCGCGCAGGTGGCGCAGCAGCATGGAGGCGGCACTGATGGCGGCGATGGGGTTGGCCTGGTCGGTGGAGGCCTCGTAAAACTCCGCCCCGGCGCGCATGGGGCCGAACATTCCGGTTTTGCCGGGATGAATACTGCCCACGGCGGCATAGCCGACTCCGCCCTGGCTGACGGCACCGATGTCAGCGAGAATATCCCCGAAAAGGTTGCCGGTGACGATCACATCGAACTGCTCCGGATAGCGCACCATCTGCATGGCGATATCGTCGACACCGAGGTAGTGGCGGCGGATTTCCGGGAAGTCGATTTCCCCCATTTCGGAGAAGGCCCGCATCCAGAGCGCGTTGACATGGGGCAGCAGGCTGCTTTTACCGCTGAGCGTCACCGCACCGCGCCGGTCCGCGCGGCCGGCGAGTTCGAAGGCGAAGCGCAGACAGCGGTCGACCTGCATGCGGGAATACATCATCGTTTCCTGCGCAACTTCCAGATCGGTTCCGGTGAGCATGGCTCCGCCGACACTGCCGTTGATGCCGGCGGAATTTTCCCGCACCACACAGTAGTCTATGTGTTGCGGGCCTTTGTTGCGGAGGTAGCTTTTCACTCCGGGAGAGAGGCGCACCGGGCGCAGGGAAATATACAGATCCAGATACCGGGTGATTTTCAGAAGGATTTCCCGGGCAAGCAGGCCGGGTTCAACATCCGGATGGCTGACACCGCCAAAGAGAATTCCATCATAGGCGGGCAACTTTTCCAGGACGGGGTCGGGCAGCAGTTCGCCTGTTTCAAGGTAATGCGAACCGCTGTGCGGGTACTCTGTAAAGCGGATCGAAAAATTGTAACGCGAGGCTGCGGCAGTGAGCACGCGTGTGGCGGCTTTCATGACCTGAGGACCATGACCGTCCCCGGAAAACACAGCGATGTCATATGCATTTGGCATGAGCTGTGTTTAGCACATCCTTTATTTTAAGTGCAACTTTAAAGCGTGCGGCTCTGTTTTAAATTGGAAGGCCTTTTTGGAAACTCTCCACTTGCGGTTCACGGGGATGTTCAGTAGGTTATTTGCGCAGGCGGTGGCGTGTGCCGAGGCGGGGGTGCAGCTCATTTCGCCTTTTGTCGGCCGCATTTACGACTGGTACAAAAAAGAAACCGGCAAAGAATATGTTGGCGCCGAGGATCCGGGAGTGCAGTCGGTGCGCAAGATTTACACGTATTACAAGACGTTTGGGTACAAAACCGAGGTTATGGGTGCCAGTTTCCGGAATACCGGGGAAATTCTCGCCCTGGCGGGATGTGATTTACTGACCATCAGTCCTTCACTCCTGAGCGAGCTGAGCCAGTCGACGGAATCGGTGGAACGGGCTCTGGATCCGGATTCCTGCACCGACGGAAGGCTGACCCGGCTGAACCTGGATGAAAAAATATTCCGGTGGATGCATAACGACGATCCGATGGCGGTCGAAAAACTGGGGCAGGGCATCCGCGCCTTTGCCGCGGACACGCTGAAGGTTGAGCGCCTTATCGAAGCGTAACCCGCGTTTGCGCATGGGGCATTCCCCATGCGTCATTTTCCTTCTCGGCGGGGTCCGCCAAGCTACTTTTCTCGGCGGGGTCTGCCGGGCTACTCGTCACTCCGTTTTCTCGTCCTGTTCCATGTGGCGGATGAT
>PXDP01000185.1 GCA_003565035.1 PVC group bacterium
ACCGCCACCCCGGAAGCCTCTGCATGACACTCCCCCCCTTTGACAGTCAATATTTTACCGACATTCTGACCGAACTGCTGGCCATTCCCAGTCCCAGCGGCTACACCGATCGGATTGTCCACCGGGTTGGCGAGGAACTGCAGCGCCTGGGAATCCCTTTTGAACTGACCCGGCGGGGAGCCATCCGCGCCAAGATTCCCGGACAGGAATCCAAGCCGGAACGCGCCATTGTCGCCCATCTCGACACCCTCGGCGCGATGGTCACCAAGCTGAAACCCAACGGACGCCTGCGCATCTCCCCGGTCGGTCACTGGTCCAGCCGTTTTGCCGAGGGGGCCCGGGTCAGCATTATCACGGACGAACGGATTTATCGGGGCACCGTTTTGCCGCTCAAAGCCTCCGGGCACATTTACAATGAGGAGGTCGACAGCCAGCCGGTGAATTGGGATCAGGTCGAAATCCGCGTCGATCAGCCGGTGCATTCCTTCGAGGAGTTAAAGGCCATCGGAGTACAGCCCGGTGATTTTGTCACCTTCGACAGTGTGCCCGAATTCACCGACGGCTTCATCAATGCCCGGCACCTCGACGACAAGATCGGCGTGGCCGCTCTGCTGGCGCTCGCCCGCGACATCAAACAGTTCAACATTGTCCCCGCCGAAAACACCTACTTTCTCTTCACGATTTTCGAAGAGGTCGGCAGTGGGGCCTCCTCGGTCCTCCAGGGTGATGTTTCGGAAATGGTGGCAATCGACAACGCAACCAATTCTCCGGAAGCGGCCTCAAGCGAGTATGGTGTGACGGTGGCCATGGGCGATATGACCGGGCCCTTCGATTATCACCTGACCCATAAGCTGGTGGACCTGGCCCGGGAGTTCGGAATCGAGCACAGCCGGGATGTGTTCCGGCATTACCGCTGTGATGTTGCCTCTGCGGTTGAAGCCGGCAATGACCTCCGCACCGGACTGCTCTGTTTTGCGGTGGACGCGAGCCATGGCTATGAGCGCAGTCATATCAAAAGCGTTGAAGCTCTGCATCAATTGATGGCCGCTTATATCGCCAGTCCGCCCACGTTCAAACGCGACCGCCGTGAAATGGGCCCCCTGAAAGGATTCCCGCAGCAGCCGGCCATTCACGGAGGCTCCTCAGCGCCGCTCTAATTCCTTCAGCACCCGCACCCCCGCCTTCTGCAGCTCTTTTAACACGCCCTCCGGGGCTCTGCGGTCGGTCACCACACAGCCAACTTCCTGAATTCCGGCAAAAAAGTAACGGGAACAGGTATCGAACTTGGAAAAATCCGCCAGGATATACACCTCTCCGGCCCATTGAATGACCGAACGCTTCAAATTCATGTGCCGCACCGAGGCGTCGCTGAATCCCCGCTTCACATCCAGCCCTTTGCAGCCCAGAAACGCCTTGCTGATGTGACAGGTGGAGATCATTTGTTCGGCCAGCGGCCCCACAAACGAGGCCGACCGCCGGTCGTACACCCCGCCGGTGGAGATCAGTTCCACATTCGTTCTCCGGCTCAGTTCCTGAAAAATCGGTTCTGAATGGGTAATCACGGTGCAGCGGATATCCGGGAACACCCGTGCGAGCTGATAGGCGGTCGTGCTCCCGTCCAGGAAAAGGGTGTCATCCTCCTCAATCTCCGAGACCACGGCACGGGCAATGCTTCGCTTGGCCTCGACATTCTCCACTTCCCGGATGTGGTAGGGAATTACCGACTGCGGGGTTTCCACCGGTATCGCGCCCCCGTGGGTGCGCACCAGCAGTTTGCCGGCCTCCATCTGCACCAGATCCCGGCGGATCGTCTCCTCGGTCACCCCCAGCCGCCCCGCCAGTTCCGACACTTTCACCCCGCCCTGACGTTCCAGGGTTCGGGAGATTTCCACATGGCGTAGGTGTTGCAGCATCATGGCCGGAGCATATCACCAATCCGGTCAGACCGCAATCGGAAGCTGACCTCATGTCCCACAGTACGTCACATAAGGCCCAAAGTCCGCCGAAGGTCCCCGGGTGTATTTTTCCGGAATATTCTCCAGGGAACAGGGATCCTGCAGTACCGCCAGCAGGGCGTGGAACGGGGCCATATCCCCCTCCCCGGCTGCATTCAACGCCGCCTCCACCAGGTGATTCCGGGGAATAACCCGCGGATTTGCACGGCGCATGCGCTCCCGCACCTCCGCAAATGACTGCGGCTGATCCGCAAGCCGGGCCCGCCAGGCACTGTGCCACTGAGGGTCCACCCCCGTATTCGCGTTCTCCGGATCCAGACCGGCAAAAAAGGCCGTATAGTCCCGCTCCTCCCTGTACAGAAACCCCAGAAGGTCCTGGACCAGCGTCTCATCCGGCTCTTCCGCGGTAAACAGCCCAAGTTTTGCGCGCATGCCGTTCAGCCAGTGCTGCTTGAACCGACCCTCAAATCCATACAAAACCGCCTCGGCCCGTTCCACCGCTTTTTCCGGATCCGGATCCAGTTCCGTCAGCAGGGTTTCGGCAAAGCGGGACAAATTCCACAGGGCAATCGAAGGCTGGTTTCCATAAGCATAGCGCCCGCCGCGGTCGATAGAACTGAAAACCGTCTCCGGGTCATACACGTCCAGAAACGCGCAGGGGCCATAATCGATGGTCTCTCCGGAGAGAGCCATATTATCGGTGTTCATCACTCCGTGAACGAAGCCCACATGCATCCAGCGGGCCAGCAGATGTGCCTGTTTCTCCACCACATCCTCAAGCAGCGCCAATGCCGGATTCTCTGCATCCGCCGCCTCCGGCACATGGCGTTCAATCGCATAGCCAATCAGCGACGCCAGCACGCCGGGCTCATCACAGCCCGCCGCATACTGAAAGGTGCCCACCCGGAGATGACTTGCCGCCACCCGGGTGAGAATTGCTCCCGGAAGCGGACGTTCCCGCTGCACCCGTTCGCCGGTGGTGACCACGGCAAGGCTCCGGGTCGTGGGGATGCCCAGCGCATGCATCGCTTCACTGATCAGATACTCCCGCAACATCGGCTCCAGGGCTGCCCGCCCGTCCCCGCCGCGCGAGAACACCGTCCGGCCCGAACCCTTCAACTGCACATCCATCTTCCGTCCGTCCTCCAGCACCCGTTCTCCCAGCAGATGCGCCCGCCCGTCTCCCAGCATAGTGAACTGACCAAACTGATGACCGGCGTAAGCCTGAGCGAGAGGGGTGATTCCGCCGGGGAGTTCATTTCCGCTCCAGACCGAAGGGGCGTCCGCCCAGGCCTCAAGGCCAAGTGCCTCCGCCAGTGCGGAGTTCCAGACGACACAGCGGGGATCAGACACAGCGACGGGACGGCAGAAATCAAACAGCGTCTCCGGGAGCCGTGCATAGGACTGTTCAAACCGGGGGAAAGAGATAGGGAGAGTGGACATGCCCTTTCATACCGCCCATCCTCCGGGATGCAAAAAAAATCCCCCGCACCGCCTTCCTTCTTCAATATTTGGACATTGAATGTTGGATATTCCCCCCAGGCCCCCGTTGGAATGCGGTTATGTTTTGATGTTGTATTGCAATCCCATCCCCCCACCAAAACAATACCCCATCACCCCTTCCCCCTTCAACCTTGGACATTGGATGTTGAATGTTGGATATTCTACCCTCTCTCCCCCGACCTCAGACGCGGATCATCTCGATCAACGCCGAGACGCGGGTGTCGATTTCCTCCGGTGTCAGACAGGCAAGTCGATCGAGACTGAAGGACTCCACCCCGAAAGAGGCGACCACGGACCCGTGCATCATGGCATGACGAATTGCGGCACGGTCATGGGTCCGGTGTTTGGCAATCCAGCCCATCAGCGCCCCGGCGAAGGTGTCTCCCGCGCCGGTGGGATCTTCAAAGGACGCCAGAGGAAAGGCGGGCTGAATGTACAGTCCGTGTCGGCTGATGAGCATGCTGCCGTGCTCGCCTTTTTTGATCAGAATATATTCCGGCCCCATGTCCAGAAGCTGTTCCGCCGCCGCCAGCAGGTTGTGCGCGCCGGTGAGCAGCCGGGCTTCGGATTCGTTGAGCGTCAGCATGGTCACCCGGCCAATAACCTCCACCAGCTTGTCGCGGGCGATATTGATCCAGAGGTCCATGGTGTCCGCCAGCACAAAGGCGGGTGCCTTCATCTGTTGAAGCACGTGCAGTTGCAATTCCGGAGCCATGTTGCCCAGAAACACATAGGGTGCATCGACATAGGAGGCGGGCAGATCCGGCTGAAAGGTCTCGAACACGCCCAGCACCGTCTCGAGGGTGCTGCGGTTGTCCATATTCTCCTCGTACACACCGGTCCAGGCGAAGGTGCGCCCTTCCCGCTTCTGCAGTCCGGCCAAATCGACCGAAAATTTGCGGTACAGATCCAGGAACGCTTCCGGGAAATCATCTCCGACCCCCCCCACCATGCCCGGCGGGGTGAAAAACGAGGCGGCGGCACAGGCGTAACTGGCCGAGCCTCCCAGAAGATTTTCCCGTTTTTGACGGGGCGTTTCAATATGATCGATTCCAATCGATCCCACGATCACCAGGCGGGGTGAATCCATAAGGCAGTCCTCTTCAAAAGATTATTCAGCTCAGGCGGGAGACGGGCGGCTGATAGGTTTCCATGAATTTTTCGAGATAGCGGGTGTTGTAATGGCCGCTTTGGAAATGCGCATCCTGTAAAAGCGCCAGTCCCAGAGGAATGGTGGTGGTGGGTCCGTCGATCAGGAACTCCTCCAGCGCCCGGCCCAGGCGGGCGAGAGCCTCCTCGCGGTCGCGCCCGTGCACAATCAGTTTGGCCACCATGCTGTCGTAATAGGGCGGGATGACGTAGCCGGGATACACGGCGGAGTCGATGCGGACCCCCAAACCGCCGGGAAAGTTCACCCAGTGAATTTTCCCCGGTGACGGAGCAAAATTACGGGAGGGATCCTCGGCATTCACCCGGAATTCAATCGCGTGACCGCGCATAACGATATCCTCCTGGGTGAAGCTGAGCTTCTCTCCCATGGCGACGCGAAGCTGTTCCTTGATGAGGTCGATGCCGGTCACTTCCTCCGTAACCGGATGCTCCACCTGAATGCGGGTGTTCATTTCCATGAAATAGAACTGCTCCGCTTTTTCGTCGAACAGAAATTCCACCGTGCCCGCATTGGCGTAGTTGACGGCTTTGGCGGCTTTGACAGCGGCGGCCCCCAACTGGGCGCGGAGTTCCTCGCTGAGTACCGGCGAGGGGCATTCCTCAAGGACTTTCTGGTTGCGGCGCTGCATGCTGCAGTCCCGTTCACCCAGGTGGACGACGTTGCCGTGTTCATCGGCCATGATCTGCACTTCGATGTGCCGGGCGCTTTCCACGTATTTTTCAATGTACACCCCGGCGTTGCCAAAGGCGCGTTCGGCTTCGTGACGGGCGGTGGTGAAGGCGTTCACCACGCTCATGTCGTTATGGGCAATGCGCATGCCTTTGCCCCCGCCGCCGGCAGTGGCTTTGATGATCACCGGATATCCGATCTTCCGCGCCACCGCCAGGGCCTCCTGCTCGTTGGCGATCAGTCCGTCGCTCCCGGGGGTAATCGGCACGCCGCCGGCTTTCATGGTCTCGCGGGCGGTGTTTTTGTCGCCCATCTTCCGGATGGCATCCGGCGAGGGGCCGATAAACTTAAGGTTGCACTTGGCGCACAGTTCGGCGAAATCGGCATTTTCCGCCAGAAACCCGTATCCGGGATGAATGGCGTCCACATCGGTGACCTCAGCGGCGCTGATGATGTTGGAAATTTTCAGATAGCTGTCGGCGGCGGCGGCGGGACCGATGCAGACGGCATCGTCGGCCAGCTGCACGTGGGTGGCATCACGGTCGGCCTGACTGTAGACCGCCACGGTTTTCAGACCCAGCTCGCGGCAGGCCCGGATGATGCGGAGAGCGATTTCCCCGCGGTTGGCGATAAGAACACGTTCCATGCGGGGCCCCTTTCTCAGGCGGGTTCAATTTCGAAGAGCGGCTGACCGAATTCAACCGCCTGAGCGTTTTCAACCAGGACCCGGCTGATGCGGCCTTTGACCTCGGCTTTGATTTCGTTCATGACTTTCATGGCTTCAATAATGCAGACGGTGGAATCCGCTTCGACGATATCGCCCGGTTTGACAAAAGGATCCGCGTCCGGGGAGGCGGACCGGTAAAAGGTGCCCACCATGGGCGATTTGACCGAGGGTTTGTCGGCCGCCGGCGCAGCGGGAGCCGGAGCCCCGCCTGCAGGCGCGGCCGGAACCGGAGCCGAGAGAGCGGGTGCCGGGGCACTGACATAAATAGGGTCGCTGCCGCGCAGTTTAGTGGACAGACGGAATTCTCCGTCCTGCAGATCAAATTCAACGATGTCGTTTTCCTTCACCAAATCGACAATTTTTTTCAGGTCTTTAAAATCCATATCGGGATCTCCACGTTGGGTTACGCATAGGGTTAAACGAATGAAAACCCTACTAACCATTGTCTAACGGTCTGTCGAGGAAAAGCGTGAACTCTGTGACGACCGGGTTTCCCGCTTGACCTATGGGGCAGGTTCTGGATAAAACAGCCCAAACGCTTCTTTTCCCCCGATCGTAAAGGTATACTCCACGTGGCTACAGATTTTCAGCATTATTCCGACACCTGGCACCAGGATCTCCCCCTGGTTCCATCCCGCAGCGGACGCAATCCGGACCATGCACTCTCCGGCCTGTTTCAGACCGGCCGCAGTCTCGGCAGTCTTTCCGCACTGACCTCTGAGGGCCTCTGCTCCTTCGAGCCGGGTCTTCCCCCGGGATACAATCTGCAGAGCCTGCATCTGCTGAATTGTGGCTACCGGCTCGTCTCTGCGGATGAAGAGGAACTCCTGTTTCTTCACGTCCGCCCCGGCCTTTTCTTGGGTACGTTTCCGGTGTCAGCCGTTCCGGAATTGTTTTCCGCCCGCCAGGCGGTCAGTGAGGAGGGGCCCCGCAGCGTGCTGTCGCTGGGCGGTCTCCGTATCGAACTTACGCAGGAAATCAGCGGGACCCGCCGTTTGGTCAGACTGGAAGTCCGTTCCGAAACCGGGACCGCCGCCGGAGAGCAGGACGAGACGCAAACCGACCCCAAGGTCGGCCCCCTCTGGGAGGAGCTGTGGAAACAGCGGATGCTGTGGCTGACCCGAATGAAAGCGGAGGAGCGTCCGGTGCTGTTTGATTTGGCACTGGAGGTCACCGAGGCCTGCCTGAATCCCTCTCCGGACTCCGATTCCGGACTGTGGTTCCGCGATCCCGGCCTTTCCGCCCCGGGCATGCCGCTTCGGGAATTATCCGGCCTGCTCCCGGCACTGACCCGTATGGATCCCGATGCGGCCGCCGCACTGCTGGAAAGCCTCTGCCGGATTTCTCCGCTGCCGGGAGGTGCGCTGCCCGCATTTGCCCGGTTGCATCCGGCGGAATCCTCAGAGAACAGCCCAGAGTCCCCCGCCTGGCCGGTCCTGGCACTTGCGGTTCATTCCGCGCGGCAGAGCGAAGCCCCCCTGCCCCTGCCCGCCACGCTGCTTTCACGGCTTGAACAGCACCTGCACGCCTGGGTGACCCTTTCAGATCAGGGCGGCCCCCTGCCGGCCTGGCCGGATCCCGAAGCCGCCTTTACCCCCGAAATCGTGGATGACGATCTGGAACTCTGCGATCTGGCCGCACTCCTGATTGCCGAAATCGATGCCTACCGGCGTCTTTCCGGAAATATGAACGCATTCGACGACGTCCGCAGCCGCTGGCGTGCGCACCTGCTGGAGCACCACTGGTCCGCCGCCCGGGGCGTTTTTCTGGACCGAACCCGGGACGGTCAGCTGACCAAACGGATGACCCTTGGGGGGCTGCTGCCGCTGCTCTGGGCCGATCTGCCGGAGGAACAGCAGCGGGGGCTCTACCGGAGTCTGTCGCAGTCCAGAGGACTCCGCAGCCCTCAGGGCCTTTTGCAATGGGAACCCAGGGACGATGATCCCGCGCCGGCTCCGGTCCGGCCGCTCAGCCAGCACCTTTTTCTCCGCCCTCTTCTCCTGGAGGCACCCGCCGATATCCGCAGCCAGATGGGCCTCTCCTGGGCAAAGGCTCTGGACGATCATGTGACATCCGGGCGCGGATTTCCGCGGGATTGGGACGGCAACGAAGCGGGGTGGTCTCCACTGACCGCCGGCTTCTGCCTGCGCTTTGCGCCGCTGCATGCCAGGGAAGACCTGGAACTGAGCCATTACCCGGCCTGGATCCGCTTTCTCGAACGCCAGCGGGATTCCATCATCAGCACCGCCGCCACCCTGGCCATTGTGATTCCCATTGCCATCGGCCTGTTTTTTGCCCTCAGGCCGCATTACAGCACCCAGCAGGAACAAACAGTATCCGGGCACGGCGAAACCATGATCGCACTGGGGCGGTACGCGGAGGCCGAGGAAATCTTTACCGATTTACTGGCGCGCACCCGCAAACCCACCTTTCACCTCACCTATTATGCCCAGCGCGGAAATGTGCGGGCCCGTCTCCACCGGTACGAAGCCGCGAAGGAAGACCTTCGGCGGGCCATCGACCTGGATGAAAACCTCCTGCTTCCCTCCGCCCACTGGAACCTCGCGCAGGTGTACTGGCGACTGGGAGATCATGCATCCGCCCGGAACGCCCTGGAGGAGTTTATCGAAATCTTTGATGAAGGGTACCCCGTTTTGGGCCGCAATGCCCGAAATGCGCTGGCCCTGATGGACCAGGGTCTTAACCCGTTTCCTTCCGGAGCCCATTGACCGGACACCTCTCATGGATGAGCTGATCCGCCTGTTTCTTGATTCGATGCTCATCGAACGCGGCCTCTCCCCCCGCACCGGCGAAGCCTATGCCAACGACCTCAATGCCTTCCTGAAGTTCCTCTCCCCCGGCGAGCGCGCGGACCTCGCCACGCTCACCCGCTCCCGTATGGTGGATTTCCTCATGCAGGGCCGCAAACAGGGACTTCAGCCCGCCACCCTGGCCCGGCGTCTGGTCTCCATCAAAATGTTTTTCCGCTTCCTCACCCAGGAAGGCCTGCTGAAAACAGACATGACCGACAGCATGGACAGCCCTTCGCTCTGGCGGCACCTGCCGGAAATTCTTTCCCCGGAGGATGTCACCCGGCTGCTCAAGGCCCCCAGTCTCAAAACAGACCTCGGACGGCGGGACCGCGCGATTTTTGACCTCATGTATGCCTGCGGTCTCCGGGTCAGCGAACTGGTCAATCTTACGCTCGACAATCTTCATTTCGATCAAAGTTATCTCCGCGTCACTGGCAAGGGACGTAAACAGAGACTGGTGCCCGTGGCCCGGGCCACCGCGAAGCAGGTGACAGACTACCTCGAAACGGTTCGTCCCCGCTTACAGGGCAACGCCCCGGACACGCCGGAGGTGTTTTTGTCGGTCAACGGCCGCCCGCTGACCCGGGCCCGGATTTGGCAGATGATCCGGGACTACGCCCGCGAGCTGAATCTGCCCGGCACCCCGCACCCACACTCTCTGCGCCACAGCTTCGCCAGTCATCTTCTGTCCGCCGGTGCCCCCCTGCGGGCGATTCAGGAAATGCTGGGGCACGCCGACATCAGCACCACCCAAATTTACACCCACGTCGACCAGCAGCGTCTGCGCCAGGTCCACCATGCCTTTCACCCCCGCGCCTGATTGTTTTCCATGAAATCACCCTGCAAAACCCTTGAAAAGACACTCGGATACCGCTTCAAATCCAAAGAACGTCTGCTGACCGCGCTGACACATCCCAGCTACCGGAACGAGAAAGGCCACGAAACCTGTGCCGACAATCAGCGGCTGGAATTTTTGGGCGATGCGGTGGTGGGCCTGCTGGCCGCCGAGCACCTGTATGCGCACGCGAGTGACATGAACGAAGGGGACATGACCAAATTCCGGAGTACCATCACCAACCGGAGCGGTCTGGCCCGGGTCGGAACCGCCTGGGGCATCGGCGGGCAGTTGCGGATGGGCCGCGGCGAGGAGCAGTCCGGCGGCGCGGCCAAGGAATCGAACCTGGCCGATGCGGTGGAGGCTATTCTCGGGGCAGTGTATGAAGACGGCGGTCACCGGGCCGCCGCCAAAGTCTTTGCCAAACATTTTGTGCCGCGGCTCGAAAACCGTCTCGTGCAAAGTCCGGACATGGACAACCCCAAAGGAACACTTCAGGAATATACCCAGCGGGTACGGCAAACCAATCCCGAATACGCGATTCTGGAGGAAAGCGGCCCGGCCCATGACCGGGTCTATCTGGCTGCGGTCACCTGGGACGGAGAGGAACTCGCCCGCGGCGAAGGCGCCAGCAAGCGCGGTGCCGAGGCCGATGCGGCCCGGAAGGCGCTGGCCCGTCTTCAGGATTCCTGATGCTGAAGCTCCTCCAGCGTCAGCACATCCTGATACCGTAAAGCCTCTTTGAGAAAATCATAACGCCCGGCCTCCTCTGCCGTCAGCGGCTCGTCTCCCCGGGCAAGACGCACCACCAGGTCCTCCAACTCCGCAGTGTCGCGGGCGGGGTCCAGATCCGGAGCCCCGGCGCGGACCGTGCGCAGGTGTCGACGGGAAATCCACCAGGCAAAGGCAAACCCGGTCAGTCCGCCGTAAAGATGCACATCATATGCGACCCGGCCTCCATAAGGCGTAAACATAAAAAACACATGCGCGGTGAGCATCAGCACCGCCAGCGTGGAAGCCCGCAGGGGAATCATCAGCGGAAGGATGACGTAAACCCGTTGTGGGAACAGAGCCACAATTGCCCCGAGAATCCCCATAATCGCTCCCGAAGCGCCCACCACGGGGTGAATTTGCCCCAGAACCAAAAAAGAAAACAGCATGTAGCCCACCCCGCCCACCAGGCCGCTCAACAAATACAGGCCTAAAAACGGCAGCGATCCAAAGGTGCGCTCGGTATCCGGTCCCAACAAAAAAAGCCCCAGCATGTTCACCAGCAGATGCGTGCCGTTCCCGTGCAGAAACATATGTGTGAACGGCGTCCAGAGCGTGCCGTCCTCCACAACCGCCTGAGGAAACAGCCCGAATGTGAGCAAAATCGACTCCGTATTAAAGAGATCCAGGCGCAAAACATCGCCAAGCGAGCCCGTGAGCCACACCAAACCATTCAAAAGAATCAGGCTCCGGGTAACCGGAGAAGCGGGAAGCCATGGATCATTGGGAAGACTGATTTTCATTTTTTACAGAAAGCGGGAGAATGCCTATGTACAAGCCCTTAACATTTTGATAGACTCCGTCCATGCAAATTCAGGACCTGCCGCAATTTCGTATGATCCGCAAGATTCCCAAAGGGGGACTGACGGATCTCTACGTGTGTGCAATGCCCGACGGAAAACGGGTGGTTGTGCGCTTCATCAAAGAGCAATACAAGTCAGACCGGCACATGCGCAAAACGTTCACCAGCGGGTTAAAAATTCTCAAATCCCTCGAGCACCCCGGGGTGGTCACCGTACTTGAAGACGGCAAAATCAACGGCGTGCCGTACATGGTGATTGAATACCATGAGTCCGAAAATCTCCGGGAATGCATACTGCATCAGAACCCGATTCTCCGGCAGCACTCCCTCACCCTGGTTCGGCAGCTGGCTGCCGCCCTGGCCTATGTGCACAGCCGCGGATACCTGCACATGGACCTCAAACCCGAAAACATGCTCATCAAACCCAGCATTGATCTGCTGCTCATCGACTTTGACTTATGCCTTAAACACCGGGGATCCCGGCCGGTGAAAATGAAAATCCTGCCCGGCACGCCAACCTATCTTGCCCCGGAAACCCTGGTGCACCGCATCGTGGATGAACGCTCGGAGGTGTTTGCCTTCGGGGTGGCCGCCTACGAGCTGCTCTGCAGTCACAAACCGTTTGAGGCCAACAGCGTCTCTGAATACAAGCGCGCGGTGGTGGATACGCGCGTAAAGGCATATCCGGTCCACGAACACCGCAAAGATATCTCAAGAAAGCTCGAAGACATTATCATGAAATGTCTTTCCAAAAAGGTCGAAACGCGCTACCCAAGTATGGCACTGGTCAAACGCGATCTTGACGCGCTGCTCTAATTTACAACCCACTGTATACAAAACGCTTATGTCAACCTACGTTCTCCCCTTCGAAAAACCGATCCTCGAACTCGAAAAGAAAATGTCGGAACTCCGCTCATTCAGCGAAGATCAGAACATCGACATGAAAAGCGAGGTCGGACGCATCGAGCAGAAAATCCAGGAAACCAAGCAGAAAATTTATTCCGGGATGACCCCCTGGCAGAAAGTGCAGATGGCCCGCCACCCCATGCGGCCCTACACCCGGGATTATATCCATCTCATCACCACCGATTTTCAGGAACTGCATGGAGACCGACTCTACCGCGATGACCGCGCCATTATTGGCGGACTGGCCAGGTTCAACGGACGTGCGGTCATGGTCATCGGCACCCAGAAAGGCCGCGACACCAAGAGCAACCTCGAATGCAACTTCGGCTGCCCCTATCCGGAAGGCTACCGCAAAGCCCTGCGGCTGATGAAAATGGCCGATAAATTCGGGTTGCCGATTCTGAGCTTTATCGATACCCCCGGCGCCTACCCGGGACTGGAGTCCGAAGAACGGCACGTCGCCGAGGCCATCGCCGTCAACCTCCGCGAAGCCTTCTACTTTAAAGTCCCGTTCATCTCCGTGGTCATCGGCGAAGGCGGCAGCGGCGGTGCCCTCGGTATCGGGGTCAGTAACCGCATTCTCGTTCTGGAGCACAGCTATTATTCGGTCATCAGTCCCGAAGGATGCGCCGCCATTCTCTGGAAAGACCGGGCCTATGCCGACAAAGCCGCGGAAAATTTAAAGCTGACCGCCACGGATCTTATCGAGCTGAACATCGCCGATGATGTGGTCCCCGAACCCCTGGGCGGAGCACACCAGAATCCTGAAGCCACCGCGAAATCCATTGCCGGGCTGCTGACAAAACATCTGGCCGAACTCGATGCCATGACCATCGAGGAGCGGATTCAGGACCGGTATGATAAATTCCGGGCCATGGGTGTCTTCGACGAAGCTGTCAACGCCTGATGCCGCGCCTTTTGGAGAAGCCGTCCAAAGAAAGCCTATATGACCGACAATACAGACCTGCACACCCGCTTTGAAACCGAACTATGGGTCGATAAATACAGCGATTATCTATACCGGTACGCCCTCATGCGGCTCCGGGATCCCACCGTTGCCGAAGATGCCGTTCAGGAAACCTTCCTGGCGGCCCTGAAAAATCTGGAACAATTTGACGGGCGTGTCGATGTGAAATACTGGCTCAGAGGCATTCTCCGCAATAAAATTGTCGACCATATCCGGAAATCTGTCCGGCGAAAAAAATTGCAGGAGGAGGAAGCCCACGATGTTGTGGACCGCTTCCTGTATAAAGCCTCCGGGGTGCCGACCACCCGCCCCAAGCCCTGGGCCTTTAATCCGGACGATGCGTTTGCGCAGGAGGAGTTCTGGGCCGCGTTTCAAGCCTGCATTGACGGATTGAAAGATCCCATGAAAACGGCCTTCACTCTGAAAATGCTCGAAGAACAGGATACGGAAGATATTTGTAAGGAACTGGAGATCAGTGATAATTATCTATGGGTGATGTTACATCGCGCCCGCTCACAGCTCAAAACCTGCCTCGAAAGCAAGTGGGCTGTCTCTTAAGCACCAAAAAGAAATTAAGTATCATGCCCCTCTTTTTCACCTGCAAACAAGTCAGTAATCACCTCTCCAAAGAGGATTATGAGAAATTGTCCCCTCTTGGCAAAGTCTCACTCAAATTTCACGTCCTGATTTGTCCTGTTTGCGGTGCCTACAACCGACAGGTTATGAAATTCCAGGACATGACCCGCAAATTGCGGTTCCGCGAG
>PXDP01000510.1 GCA_003565035.1 PVC group bacterium
AGAATCACTCCGTCTTCCCGCATTTCATAACGCTCCAGAGCATTCCACGCGTCGCGTTCGAGAAAGGTGGGGATATTGGCAACCACATACCAATCCCCCATGAAGCGGTCGAGGTCAACAAATTCAGCGGTTCGTATAGGTTTCACAGAAGCACATCCGGTTAGAAAAATACAAGTAATGACAATGATTAATTTCATATGAATCAATCTTCCGGTTGGCAGAAACCTTACAAGGATAGATCAGGTCTTACGCCCTGGAAACCCAGGGCATACAGAATCCTCCCCTCTCCTTCTCATCCGGGAAAGAGAGAATTAGAAAGAATATCTCGCACCAATTGTGACGTTACGCTCAGGGCCGACATAAATGCCCTGGCGCAACCCGGCGATGTACTGCTCATCGGTCAGATTGTTTATGGATCCGAAGATGCTGAGATTTTCGGTCACCGCGTAACGTCCGGTCAGGTCCAGGGTGAAGTAACTGGGAACCCGTCCACCCCAGGTGCCTGAGCTTTCGGTGGTCAACTCACGCACGTTCATCCCGTCCCCGAAGGTTTCACCCACGTAGTTGAACAGCAGAGCGGTCTGGAATGCGCCCAGCTCGTATGCGAGCGTCAGATTCGTCATCCATTCAGCGGAAGAAGGAAGGCGGTTGCCCTCCAGCGCATCACCGGGTCGGTCCTCACCAAATTCCGCCGTGGGAATCCAGGTGACGTTCGCATCGATCAGGAACCCATTCCGGAAGGCGTAGCCGACGGCGGCCTCAAGCCCCTGGATCAGCGCACTGCCTTCATTGGGATCGCGGATACCCGAGACCCCCGGATCGACCTGATTGGAAAAATCCATCTGGAAGGCGGTGAGTTCATACCGCAGTCGGTGATCGCCGCCGCGAATGCCCACTTCCAGGTTTACCGAGGTTTCCGCATCGGTGGGCGCATCACTGCGGCCCACCACACTGCCCACCAGCGGCGGGGCAAACGCGCGGTACGCACTGCCGAAGAGCTGCATCGTATCCGACACACGGTATGTGGCGCCCAGACCCGGCATGACTTCCGTATTGGAAAAGGTGTCGGAAGGTACGGCTTTGGACAAATCCTTCCGCTTCTGCTCATACGTTTCCACGCGGACACCGCCTGTCACCGAAAGGGCCTCATTGATGTCAACGCGGTTCTGGGCAAAAAATGCCAGACTTTGTGCCGAGTCAAAGCGGTTGCGTAGCAATGTCTGGTTGGGATTCCGGGGGGTGGCCCTGTCAGCACGCACGGTCTGATCCAACATGTCCTCCTCCATATACCGCAGGCCGGTCTCGGCCTCGTTGAAGAGGCCAAAAAGACCATGGCTCAGTGCCAGTCGGGAATCGATCCCCTTGCGGGTGAAGTATCGGTTGTTGCCCTGCACCTCGTCGCGGTAGTTCCATACCCGGAATCCTTCCGAATTGAGGGTGGTGGGATTGTTGGAATCCAGCTGAAAACGCCAGTATTCCCGGAACATTTCACTCCAGTACACCAGGGTCTGCAGATTAAGATCCGGGTTGATCTGCCACTCATGAACCACGTCAAAAGACTTCCGCTCGGTCAAAAAGAAGTCATCCGGCGCCGGATTAAACCGTTTCCCGGCGTTGTATGCATCCGGAAACAGCCCGCGATAGGAAATATTGGCTTCTGTGTCGTGGTACAAAAACTTCACCCCGATGAACTGATTTTCGCCAATCGCGGTTTCCGCGCGGACCATGACATCACTCGTGTCTACACCTTTGTCCATAAAGCCGTCGCTTTCAGAACGAAGGGCAATCACCCCAAACCGGGCATCGCCTGCTTCATTGCTGCCGCCGAACTCAATAATGCCCTGACGGCTGTTCCAGGAACCGTACTGACCGGTCACCGAAACCCCGTCTTCCGGCATACGGCTGACAAAGTTTATCACCCCGCCAATCGTATTCGGACCATAGCGAAGCGAAGCCGCCCCTTTCAGCACCTCCACCCCGCTCATCCGGTGCACCCGCGGATTATAGTAACGGGAATTCCCGACAAAGATACCCGGCTGCACCGGCACCCCGTCCAGAAGCACCAGCGTTTTATAGTCCCCGGCCGGCAGTCCGCGTACGCTGATGTTTGTCACCACCGCGTTTTCCTCTTCACGGACTACCAAAATACCCGGAACCTTCCGCAGCACATCCTCGGTGGAACGGGGCTGAATCCGGTCCATCTGCTCCTGGGTCACCAGGGTTACCGATCCCGGCAGCAGCGCGGGCTCCCGACTCTGTCCTGTTACCGTCACCGGCGGCAGAAACACCTGTTCTCGGACCGGTTCAGTTTCCGCCAGGCTCTGAACAGCCGTTAAACCGGCGCAGAGGACCATCACCCCCCGCAGGCTGCCCTTGTGGTTTTTCTGATTTTTCATTCGATTCGTGTTCATGCTTAATGAGTCCTTCTTTGGTTTAAGTGCAATACCTTTTGTTTTATATATAAAACACATGGAGCACTAATAACCCATTTGAAAAAAACAAGAACAAAAATGAGAAAATATTTTGCTTCAGCAGAGCCAAAGAACCGCCTTAAAAAGGCCCGGGGGCAGGCTCCCCAAGGGATGATACAGACGCGGAGCGTTCGCTCACGCGGAGAGTGCGTTCACCCAATCCTGCAAGACCGCCGCATCCCGGAGATATTGATCAGGATCATCGCCTTTGACAAACTCCATCAGAGCCCATCGGGGCTGAACGCCCCCCGCCAGCCTGGACAGATAGATCTTCCAGCGTTCCGCCCCTTCAGCCAGAGGATAACGGTCGTTCCACCCCTTGCCCCAGTGAAAGACATGTACATTGGAAATGTGAGGCAGCATATCCTCCAGTCCGGCCAGGCAGGTTTCCAACGGTTCGCCATTGGGCGGCTGCCAAAGGGAATTAAGGTTGGGACACTGCAAAGACTCCAAAAGATCGCGCGCCGAATCCGCTGTGTCCGTAAGGGTTTGACCATGAAATTCCAAAGAAATTCCAATATTCTGATCCGCAGAGAGTGCGCAAATCCTGGCCAGATCGTCCTTTACCAGTTGCCGATATGTTTCATCCGCATCTGCAGACCCCCGTTTACCCGCCCAGACCCGGATAGACGGAGCCTTCAAGGCCAGTGCACTGTCGAGCACCGCCTGAAAGTCCGGATTATCGGCGGTCTCCCCGGCCCGGTAGTATGAAC
>PXDP01000372.1 GCA_003565035.1 PVC group bacterium
AAGGAACTGGAGATCAGTGATAATTATCTATGGGTGATGTTACATCGCGCCCGCTCACAGCTCAAAACCTGCCTCGAAAGCAAATGGGCTGTCTCCTAAGACACCAAAAAGAAATTTAGTATCATGCCCCTCTTTTTCACCTGCAAACAAGTCAGCAATCACCTCTCCAAAGAGGATTATGAGAAATTGTCCCCTCTTGGCAAAGTCTCACTCAAGTTTCACGTCCTGATTTGTCCTGTTTGCGGTGCCTACAACCGACAGGTTATGAAATTCCAGGACATGACCCGCAAATTGCGGTTCCGCGAGGAGCAGCTTCTTGAGGCTGACAGCCCGGACGCCCCGCATCTGGAAGCGGAAAAGCGGGAAAAAATCAAAGCCGCGCTGCGGGCCGCATCGGCGGAAAAGACAGCCGAACCCTCCCCGGACGCGCTTACATCCGGTTCGGAAACAGACTCAGAAACCAAAGCGGGTTAAGACGTTAACCGTCTGACAGCAATTTCAAAAGTGCCGGTTCGTCCTCATCCACATCCGGAAACCGGCCAATATCCGGATCCACAAAGAAATTGTCGTTGGCATCATCGTTGGCCGTGCTGACTTCACCAATGATCGCCTCCTCCGTGGAAACCCAGAAGGCGTGATACGTTCCGGGACACAGGGTGACACGCTGGCCGGCGGAAAGCGTCAGCGTCTCCCCGGAAGCAATTGTCACCGGTTCTCCGCAGACATTGACCGTACAGGGCTGTCCGTCCACCTCCCCGGGCTTGCCGGCCCAAAGCCGCAGCGTCAGCGATCCGGTCCGGGCAATAATATCCTCTTTTTTCTGTGCGTGGGTATGTGCCGGGGTCACCTGATCTTTGCGGGCGTACATCAACTTTTCACAATACTCCGGCTCCTCGGCCAGATTGATCAGTGTCAGACCAAAGGCCTTGAAATCCCCAAGACCAAAGTCAGTTACATCCCATTTCGGGTTCGGTGGGAGGGTCCAGCCATTGGCGGCAAAACAGCGTTGAGCATCCCGGATAACGTGATTAATTTCAGATCGTTTCATGATTTATAACTGGTTGAGGTTTTGGAGAGCATCAAATCCTGCTGCAGAGTGCGGATTGGTTTAATCCCCAGCTTTTGCAGAACCCCGTGATAGGCCTTCACGGCCTCCCGGGGCTGTACTTCACCCTCCACAATACGGCGGAGCAACTCAATAAAAGCAAGCGGATGTTCGGAAAGATTGATTTTACGGCCGAACAGCGCCACCCGTGCTCCGTATTTCTGCGCGTCATAGATCAGCTGGAAGGCATCCATCGTGGTTCCCGAGCTTCCGCCCAGAATGCCCACAATCAGTTGCGGATCATAAGAGACCAGCTCCTCCAGCGGACCGGGACCATTGTACGGGATCTTCAAAAACACCGGACGTCCGGATTCCGTAACCCCGGCCAGAGTGCGGACAATATGGTCATTGAGAAACGAAGCCACCTGTTTGTCATTCAGCCCGGGATCGACATTAGGATTAAACAGCTCCAGAAAATAGCGGAATTTCTTCTTTTCGGCTTCAATCCGGAAATCCTGAAACGCCATCAGCGCCTGATGGTCGTAATCCAGATTGTTTGTGAACGTGATGGAATATAAACCCAGATCCGCCCCGACAAACGGTTGGGAATGGTCCTCGGTAATCCGTCCGTACTTGATGTGATCCAGCGTCGCGGTGCGGAAAGTGCGCGAGGGATAATGGGTGGGATATTTCCCGCCGCGCACGACCCAGATGTCCGAGGTGTCATTCGCCCGTGCCGCCGGCGTGATCGCACTGTTCTCAAACAGCTTCTCCTTCATACCGAGCTGCTCAAGATTGGACGCGGATAACAAAACAATATCCACCAGATCCTGACGGATCACATCGCGGATTTGCTCCCGGTAATCCGCCAGCGTTTTGTAACATCCCTCGGATTCGTTGTACCCGTGCCGGCAGGCATTTCGGTCCGGGCCGGGGGCGGTGATGCCGAACGCCATATCGGCATCTTTAGCATCTGCGATGATAAAATCTTTGCAATGGTGGGGATCAGCGTGGATCGCCGCAAGTTTTTGGTCAAGTCGTTTGGATAGTTTCATAGGAGAGTCGTCTCCCTGTCATTTCAAAGCCTCCCGGGCAAGTGAAAAGCGGAAAACTTATTTTATTCTTAAACGAATCCCGCAGCAGATACATCCACAGATGAATTGACAAAACGGCCCCCGAGTGTATGAGAGAGGAGACGTTGCAAAACAGTACAACTCAATTCCGAAAGCAACCCGAATTTCGGGGGCGACAGGTTTCGACGGGTACGTTGAAGCGACGGTTGCGTGTCGAGGGTCCTATTTGCCCTCGAAAATATCGAATAGGAAACCAAAATAAGTGCCGACGAACAGTACGCACTGGCTGCATAAATAATGCCGCCCGTTCCCCCGCCAACACCTGCTAGGCGGATCGGAGCGCCGACAGCAGGGCTAGGTTCAAGGCCGGGACACCGGGCCGCGAACTGAAATTCAACAGGTGCCTAGCTGAAAAGTGGCCCGTTCCCGGGCAGCTTCACGCGAAATTCAATCGGGAACTACACACGTAGAGATCGGCGTGATTCGTATTCGGACGGGGGTTCGATTCCCCCCGCCTCCACCATGTTTTTTTAAGTCATAAAACTCTGATTTTCAGGGGTTTTTGCTTTACCTGGTTATAACCGGGTAAGTGAAAAATGTGTTCATATTCGTTGTGCCCGGCGAAGGTTTCGCACAGGACGTTGAGTCGTTGAGTGCGGGCCGGGAGCATCCCAAGGTTGCCCTTGAGGGTTTCGGTCATGGCGTTGTGGTAGCTCCAGAGATTCCGGGGACGGAACTCAGGATGTCTGGGTTGGCGATACTCCTGGAGCACTTTGGGCACCATGGAACCGCAGATGATACCGGCATCGAGTGCCCGGATGGTCAGATCGTGGACCGCCAGTTGAGACAGCTCGGTATCCTTGAAGCGTTCGATGCGGGCGAGGTGACACTGGAACCGGGCTGGCTCAGCGAGCACGCCGACGTGCTCCCCGAAGACAGGGTCCGCATCGACCCGGATCTGTGCGGTTACCACTGGCATTCGATACGCCCGTTGAACACCGCGAACATGATGTCGAAACTCCCGGGATCCACGCCCTAATAC
>PXDP01000492.1 GCA_003565035.1 PVC group bacterium
CGGGGATGATCCGGCGTTTCCGTATGCGGCCGGCTCCCGGACGCGGATCAATGGACTGGGGGATGAGGGGATCAGTTTTATCAATACTGGCCGGGCCGTGGGGCGCGATTTGGGGGCTGCGCTGCTGGCCCTGGATACGAGAGGCGTCAGTGATATCCGGCTGCGCTTCACGGCGCAGACCCGGCTGGTGAACACCCGGGTGTACGCCCTACGGCTTCAGGCCCGCACCGATCATGAGGCAGCCTGGGCCGATGTGCTCATCGAGGGTTCGCCGGTGGAATACCTGCGCTCCCCGGTGGAGGGTCACACGGAGTTTTTTGATATTACGCTTCCAGCTGAATACGAAGATGAGGCGAATCTGCAGCTTCAGTGGCGCTATTATTTCATCAGCGGCCTCAGCGGCGCCCGACCGGAACTGAGACTGGATGATGTGCTGATCACCACAAGTGAATCCCCGCAGGTGCCCACGCTGTTGGTGATGGAGGGTTTACCCTTCGGCGTCGGCGAGGGGGCTTTGCCGGTGATTACGGTCCGGGTGCTGGATGCGGACGGCTTTCCGGTCACGGATTTCAGCGGGGAGATCACGCTTTCGGTGACCGGGGGCGTGCTCACGGGAACCACGACCCTCCAGGCGGTGGATGGCATCGCGGTTTTTGAGGGCCTTTCGGTGTCGGGGATTGGAAGCATGACCTTCTTCGCAACGGCGACCGGACTGGATCCCGCAGAGGTTCCGGTCCGTTCCTTGCGGATGACAGACGTGATGGTGCCTGAATTTGTTCAGGGGGAACAGGATCTGTTTTTGGAAAACAACAACCGGATTCCGGTGGCGTTCCGCTTTAAAATCGAGGGACTGGCCCCTAACGCCACCTACCGCTACGGCAACCGTATGGCGCACGATGCGACAGATACGAACCTGGATGACAACGGTGCGGGGAACGTTATTCTCATTCCCAACGATGGCACGGACTGGGTGCGCAGCACCTCCGCGCCGCGTTTCCTCTCCACGGATTTGAACAGCCGTCACGCGGAACTGATGTCTGATTCCGAAGGGGTCTGGGAAGGCTGGGTGGTGACCGAGCCCAGCGGCAACGCCCGTTTCACGCCCGGAAATACTTTGCGTCCGTTGCTGATGCTCAACGATGGCGATGGAGGCGAAGAGCCGGTGTGGTTTTTGCGCGCTTCTTCCACGGTGACCGTGCTTGAACTGGGGCCGGATACCGGTCAGGGCACAGCGGTGCATGGCGAAACCGCCAACAGCTCCGTCCGCTTTGTCGCTGTGTATGACGATAGCGACACCTTGCTGGCACTCACGCAGGTGGAGGCGCGGGGATCGGAGTTTGATGACCGCTATGCGGATTTCTATTTTGATACGGTTGCCGGTCATCCGGGCCGCTGGGGTTCACTGATTCCCAACACCCTGACTTCTGGCGTGGACCGGATTGCGTTCCTCGATATGGACGGCACGGTTCTTGAAACATTGGACGCAGGCTTGGAGGCCACGCTGGAGGCTTCCGGCGGCACCGGCGCACTCTGGCTGCCCTCGTCCGGGGCGTTCATTTTCCTTCCCGGCGGAAACGGACGCTGGGATGATCCGAATCATTGGGCCGCACCGGGCTGGCCCAACGGCGCCGGGGTTGAGGTTTTCATTGGAGCGGGATTCTGGGGGGATCGGGAGATTGAGCTGCCGGAAAGTGTTTCCGCGACGGTGGGGACGGTGACCTTTGCGAACGGAGCACACCGCACCCGTCTGGTTGGGCTGGGGAATTTCATTTTTGCCGGGGACGGCGAAGCCGCGCGGATACTGGTGAGCGATGCGGATGCCGGCTGGGCGGAAGTTGACTTTGCGTCTCCGGTGACCCTGGCCACGGATCTGATTCTCGATACCCAAAGTGTGGAAAGCGATCCCTTGATGCCGGTATTTGGAAGTCTGCGTTTACGGGGCGGGTGGATTGGTCCGGGCGGGCTGATCAAAACCGGTCCCGGCGTGGCCAGTCTTACCGGTATGGGGAAAGATTTCACCGGAGAATTGCGGGTTGAGGAAGGGGTGCTGCGGCTCACCGATCCGGCGACCCCGGGTCAGGTTTCCGCCGCCCGGGTTCTGCCGGACGGTCAGGTGCGGCTGGTGTCCACAGGTGAAACCCGGGTCTATGACTTCGGAGTTCCTTTGCAACTCTCCGGCAGCGGACGGAATCCGGCCGATGTGCCCGAAGGCGAACAGCGCGGGATTTTGGGCGCCCTGCGCTTTGATCCTTTTGCAAATGACAACGATGCGATTCTGCCGGACGGCATCCAGCTTGTCGGGACAGATGCCGTGTCGCTGCATGTGGACGGAACCCGGAACGTGATGGAGGTCGGCGGGGCGGTCACGGGAACCGCTCCAATCGCGCAATCGGGCGGTGGAATGTTGCGCTTGTCGGGAACGTCCAGCGGTGTTTTGAACCTGACGGTCAGCAACGGTCAGTTGCGGGTTGACGGAGCGTACCCGCTTCTTTCGGTTACACTGACCACGGACGGTGTGATGGGGGGAACTGGAGCGCTTGCGGATGTAAGCGGTGCCGGGACGGTGTTGCTGGGGCCGGACGAAGAACTGACGGTGAATCAGGTGTCGGGGCTGAATTATGTGTTTCATCTGGTGCCGGGAGAGGGAACGCCCCGTCTTCGGTTGAAAGCGGATCCACCTTTTGTGGGGGGATTGAACGCTTCAAATTCGGTGAAGCTCTATCTGGACGGAGCACCGATGTCGCATCCGCGCTTCGGATTTTTCAGTGAAAGCGGCGCGGATCTTGCGGCAGTGACTCAAGCGGTCTCCTGGCAGGTTTTTGATTTGGATGAGGGCGGGTCCGAAGTGTTCAAGGACACAAGCTATCAGCTCCGGGGTACTGTGCCCTCCCGATTCACTGCGCTAGAGGTTGCGGGAGATGTTGAAGGCACGATTCTGGGGATGCGGCTGGGTCCGGAAAACTATGCCGCCTGGGCCGCGGTGAATTATGCGGAGGGCGGCGAGGATGGACCGACGGACAATCCCTTTGGCACGGCACCGAATTTGTTGAGTTATGCGCTGGGATTGCCGGTGGGCACGCTGCCGGATCTTGCCGATATTCAGCTGGGGGTGGACGGACAAAAGCGCCTTTTCGCACGATTCCACCGGGATCCGCTA
>PXDP01000077.1 GCA_003565035.1 PVC group bacterium
GAGGAAATCGTCCCGAACTCACAGCGCTCCCCGCAACTGCGGATCAGCATCACATTCGAATGAAAAAAGCGGGGTTCGCCCTCCCGCAGGCCCGCCTCCCGGGTTTCCGCGCGCCCGTCGCGGTAGCGCAGCAACTGCTCGTAGGCCGCGTGCATGGGATTGGCGGTGTTCGCATCTCCGGTTTTCGCCTCCACCACCACCAGCGGAATCCCGTTCACAAACAGCACGATGTCCGGGATAATGCAGGTCTTCACACAGCCCGGCGTGTCCACGCGGAACTGGTTGATGGCGTGAAAGCGGTTGCGCTCCGGATGCGCGAAATCGATCAGCCGCACCACCGGGTCCGCTTCCCCCGTCACTTCGTTCACATCCACCTGCGCTTTCATCAGTAACTGCTGCACCGCCTCGTTCGCCTCCAGCACGCTCCGGTTCGACTGACGCAACACCTGCTGCCGCAAATCCTCCACCTGCCGGTCCGTCAACCAGGGCGTCCCCGCCTCCGTCAGATTCAGATCCCGCACCGCCTCCCGGAACACTTCCGGCAAAATCCATTCCCGGAAACTCCCCCGCAGCGAGGCCGACGGCTCCCGCGGAACCCCGCCCATCCCCTGGTCCAGCACCTCCCACCCCAGCCCGGAAAGCTGGTCAAGAAAAGGTTTTTCGACGTGAAGGTATTCAGACCCCACTGGAGATCCCCGCCTCCAAGGCTGGATAAAACACCGTTTGCAGGCGCTCCAGGGCAATGCCGATGGATCGTTCGTCAAAGATCCTCACTTTCCGGGATGCCGCCGCCTCCCCCCCCGGCCAATGGGCCAGATGATCCCGCACGGAAGCCGGGGAAGGCTCACAGCCTTCGCGATGAAGCAGCCAATCCACCGTGGCCAGCAGTTCCAGGCCGAAGGGCGATTGAAACCCGTCTATCACCCGGTCCGTGAGATCAAAGGCCGGGAGGTAATCCTGGGTGACCGTGCGCAGGAAAAGGTCCACCTTATCCGCTTGCGTGTATTCAAAACGAATCACGTCCATCGGCCCCGCGTCCGCAATGCGCCTGGCGCAGTGCAGGTAACTGCCGTCCAGGGCTTCGAGCAGGTGGCGCAGCGGATCCGCATACGGACCATAGCGGTCCGCCTGGAAACGAAGGTTCAGCGGATTGTCCGGGCCCAGGTTTTCCAGCGAGCGCTCCAGAAACCATGCCAGTTTCTGGACCTCCAGCAGGGTGCAGTCCGCCCCGAGGATTTCATACCGTCTGACCAGACCGGAAATCAGTGCCCGCGCGGGCGTGAGTTTTTGAACCCCGGTCCGTTTTTCCACATTCTGATAGAGGGGCGTGGGTTCAAAAATATGAACCTCCACCCCCTCCAGATCCCCGAGGGCTTCCTGCATCACCCCCCGAACCGTCGCCCAATCCAGCCCCCCGTTTCCACAGCCCAGCGGCGGCAAGGCAATGGAGCGGATTCCCTCCCGGACCACAAAACGCCGTAAATCCGCCAGACCGTCCTTCACCCACTCCAGCCGGGACGGATTCCGCCAATGTGCCTTGGTGGGAAACTGAACCACCCATCGGGGACCTGACAGTTCTCCGGTCGCCAGCGGCAAAACCTTGCCCGTGACGACCTCCTTGTTCGCGCAGGCTGCGGCGTACTGCTTGAACAGATCCGGGTAGCGGTCCTTGAACATCAACGCAATGCCCTTGCCCATCACGCCCACCGTATTCACGGTGTTCACGAGGGCCTCGGCATCCGCGTCTAAAAGGTTTCCTTGCTTAAATGTGATCATGGGGACAAAAACCAATCCGGTTGAGTGGATACTGTCATCTTTACCCCCTCTTTTGCAAGAACGGACTCAATTTCACCCCTGCTTTCTTCGTCAACACACACCAGAGCCCGGACCCGTTGCAAGGGAAGGTGACGAAAAATCAGAGCCTCGGCCTGGTAGCGTTCAAAACGCTCCGGGTCCTCTGGGTCCCGCCGGAAATCGCGGGACTGCAGCAGAGCCCAGTCAATCCGAGCCAAGTCAATTGGATCTGTGAAAAACCGTGCGGTCTTGCAGTAGGCATGCTGATCGGTGAACACAAAAGCCGGGGCATCAGGACCCGAAAAGTCCCGCAACGAAGCCACCAAAAACAGTAATTCCCGATTGGAACGCTTTTGAATACCCTGCAAACCCTCATGAATGTGATACCGCATGGGCGAATAGGGCGTGAAATAAAAAGGAATGTAATCCGCCAGTACGCCGCCTGGGCCACACGGCACCACCCGCTCCGCACGTTTACCAATCAACTCGGGATTGCCGATATTCACGAAATCCGGGTCAAAGCATTCCGATGACCGGCAATGCAACCCGTTCCGGCAGATCCAGGGCAGATTTGCCACATGGGTCAGCCGGAAAATCCGGGCGTCTTCCGCGTTGAGCAGTTTGGAGGTCATTAAACCGCTCTTTGCCATGAAATCCGCGATTTATCGAGGTTTTTTCACAAGACAAGACATACGAAAACCGAACGTTTTACCGAAATCGATTGTTTTACGGTCCAGTAAAACCAAGCGATGTCGTAAAACTAAACCGATTTTCATATCATTTACGGGGTTTCCGACCATCGGAAACGGATTCGAATACGGTTCCGATCATCGGAATATTGCGCTAGTTCCTTGAATTCACGGACGTAGAAGCAATTTCACCCCGGTTTTCACACCGGTTTTCTCCGAACTTTTTACCTAACCTTTCACCGAACCTTTCACCGAACTTTTCTCGGAACCCCTGACAGGAGCGCCAATCTCCGCATTGGCCAGCGGTCGGCGACAGCCGACCACAGCATCCTGTGATAATTCCTTTTAGTCCCCGCAATCCTGCCCCCCAAACCCCTCCCATGCCCGCAGTTCCCTCGCCGCGTCCAGGCCCCGCGTCCCCATGCCGATCAAATCCAGATACATCTGCGCATCACTCACCAGAGGAAACCCATTCACGGTTTGCATCCCCTGAAACACACCCTCATCTTTCGGCACCAGCAAGCAAAGATTCCCGTCTTTCGCGACCCGTTTCCCGATCTGAAACCGTTCCAGAACCCGGGGGGTCACATAAACGGATACCACGGGCGGTTTAATCCGGGGATAGCGCAACCAGGCCGCTGTCCATTGCGTGAACGCAAACGA
>PXDP01000099.1 GCA_003565035.1 PVC group bacterium
AAGCCGCTTTGTTCGGCGATATCCGCCAGGGTGTGGGTTGTGGTGCGCAGCAGTTCCTTGGCCCGGTCCAGGCGGAGTTTCCAGAGATGTTGTCCGATGCCGATGCCGCTTAATTCCGCAAACCGCAGTTCCAGAGAACGGCGGGAGCAGCCGGTCTCCCGGGCCAGCGTATCAATGCTGTAGTCGCGGTCGCAGGCATGAAGGCGCAACAGCTCCCCCGCCCGGAGAATCAGTTCGTCCTCCGTGGCCACCCCCTCGGTGGAGGCCCCTTCAACGATACCCTTCGGCGGAATCCGGATCAGCGTATCGGACGTCAAAACGGAGGGCTTTACGATACCGCGCCCCAGCAATTCGATGGCCTGCTCGCCAATGGACTCCGGATCCGAGTCCACGCTCGTCAGATCCAGCGCACAGCTCAGGCTGACCAGTTCGTCCGCATCCACCCCCAGCACCGCCAAATCCCCGGGAATCTGGCGGCGACTGGACTGCAGAACCGTGACCACCTGGCGGGCAAAGACATCATTGGCGGTGAACACTGCGGTGTGGCGCGGCAAACGCTCCAAATCCCGTTTCAACTTGCGCATCCGCCCTTCAATTGAGAGAGTGTCATCCAGTTCCAGCACCCGCACCGGGTCCGGCGCCACCGCCCGCGCGAAAGACAGTTGACGGTTTTGGCCAAACCCGACATCCCGCGGCCCCAGATAGGCGAAGGAGCGGTAATATTTTTCCCGGAAATGCTTTGCCGCCAGCTCACCAATGGCCTGATCGTCGGTCACCACACAGGGAAAGCCGTCTTTCAGATGTCGGGTGCTCGTCGCCACCACCGGCAGCCCGCACTCCCGCACCTCCTGCAAACGGGAGGGATCCACCGCGAACATCACCACCCCGTCGCTTTCCATGAGGGTCCCCTCATCCAGACTCTTGCCCCACCGTACCCGCCAGCGCGGCTGCTGCACCCGGGCAAACCGGGCCATCCCACGCAGAATCCGCTGCTCGAAAGAGGTCTGCATGTTCACCAGAAAATAGATGTTCAGAGGTTTCATAAGGTATTCGTTTGAAGCGAAGGTACACCGGCCCGAAGCGAATGTGAACCCCGGAATGAAGAAATTTCGGGGCACCGCAGGGCCGGAGACACACCGCACGCCTCCGCCCCCTGACTCACAACAGAAACGCTGTCTCCATCCGCTCGATTTCCTGATGGGAAAGCCCTCTCTCTTTGGCAAGCTCCCGCCATATCCCCACCTCACGGCTAAGCTGCTCCAGAACACGCCCAGCTTCCTTGACCGACACACGGAAGTCCTCCGCCACCTCCCGAAGCAATTCAAAATCAAGGGCGTTGTCAAATTCCGTGATGTTCAAGGACAGACCCTGCACCCAAGGTTGCGGGTTCACATCGTAGAGCGGGGATAAATGCCATCCTTTTTTACCCAGCAAAAACCCGTGATTCCGCAGATGATCATCCCCGTTGCCCACGGCCACTGAGAATGCGATACGGGTCCACAGTTCAATCAGATCCCTCTCCACATCTCCGCCAATGCTGCAAATCAACTCCGCCAATTCCAGATAACTAACCCCGCTCTCCGCGTCATCACCATCGCGATACCCAAGCAGGGTCATGGCCGAAGCGAAATGTCTGCGCCCCCCCCCCTCCCGGTCAAACCGCCGCGCCAGAAAGGTGTGCCCGGCCTCCGAAAATCGTTCCACTCTCGCCTTGGACACTCTCAGACCCACCCGTCGGGCCAATTCGTGCACCAGACCCTCCCAGGCCCCCACTTCCCCCTCGTCACGGGGACTCGGAAACTTCGCAATCCACAAAGCACCCTCCGGGTCCATCGTATTCGCTTTCGGCCTCGCTCCCCCCAGGGAGGAACCAGGAGCCAGCAGCAAGCGCAGCCCTTCCTCCATCTCCCTGTCATCCCCGGTCTCCCGCTCGAAATGACGTGCCGCCGCCTCCAAGGCCCGCAGGGCGCGCAAGGGCGGGATGGGATCTTCGGTATCCGGCCCCAGGAATTCACCCGTTTCCATATCCCGAAACCGCAGCCCCCCCAGACGGGTGCGGTCACTCACCGCCAGTAAAAAATCCGAAGTCATCAGTTGTCTGGGTGACCGTCCCTCCTCCCTCGCCCTTCGCGCCTCCCTGCGGGTAATGAGCCGACGCCCCCAGCGATCCGGTGCCGAATCCAGAAACATTCCAAAACCATCTTTCGAAAACTGTTCGCCATCGACCCATTGCAATTCCGGATCCAACAACAGAACATCCTTCCCCGAACGCAACCATTCCCGGTCCACGGAAAAGGAGTAGGTCTCCTTCCCTCGCACACGGACAATCCGCAACCGCCCCAGGGGACGCGGTTCGGAAAACGGCGGCCAATCCGCCAGCACCTCCACGATCTTATCCACGGACCCGCCCCCCGGAATCCGCGCCCAGCAATTCCGCATCCTGCATCCGCCTCCCCAGCACATCGTCCACGGCCAGCCGCCCCAAATCCTCCGATAACCCCAGGACGCTCAACACCGCCGCATAATTTCCCATCGCCACCGATGGATCACCCTTCTCAATCTTCAACAGCGTTGCCCGACTGATCCCCGCCCGCTCCGCCAACAATACAGCCGAAATCCGCCGCCGCTTCCGCGCCAGCTTCAAGCGCTCCCCCAACGCCGACATCTCCCGCTTCAGCCGGGGGAAAAGATGTACTGATTTCTTCATAATGGTCCTTATGATATACATTATTCATAATAATGTCGATTATAAGATACAAAAAGATAAAACCTGTAGAATGGAAAACATGGAGAGTGATGGGATGCGGTCATGGGTTGATGTTGGGATGGAACACCCAGCACCGCACCAACGCCCCTGTTTCCGCAGGCCCGAAGGGCCGACATATCTTCAGCCCCAGGCGCAGCCTGGGGTTTCGGTCCGGCAACATGGCAATGCCCGAAGGGCTGAGATATACCCCACGCCCGAACACCGGCACACCTTCGGGCTTCACCCTCAACAAATATCCCGGCCCTCCAGGCCTATCCTAACGTGTGGCCCGCCGTTCCCCGGGCTTCACCCGGGGCTGAAAATATTCCGACCCTCCGGGCCTGCAAATCCGTTGGCATGGGGTGTTGCGTGGATGTTGTGATGGAACACCCGT
>PXDP01000158.1 GCA_003565035.1 PVC group bacterium
ATGGGGGAAAGAGAAGTGGGGTCAGAATGATGGACGTCAGAATGATGTGGAGGAAGAAAAGGCAGAATAATTATGGGCAGAATAATGAGGTGGGGGAGTGAGGAATGACGAGTGTTTTGCTTGTGGAGGGCAGGATACGGAGTGATTGGACTGATTCGTGGGGTGGCGTGATGAGGAGGGTGCGTCGTGTCTTGGAATCGTCTTGGTTTTTGTTCTGGATTGCATATGGAAAACCCTATGCTTGAAAAGGTTTTGCAGCGACATTTTGGTTTTGACCGCTTCCGGGATGGGCAGGGGGAGGTGGTGGAGTCGGTCATGCGGGGGGAGGATGCGGTGGTGGTGATGCCGACGGGATCGGGCAAATCGCTGTGTTATCAGTTGCCCGCGATGGAACTGCCGGGGTTGACGCTGGTGATTTCGCCGCTGATTGCGCTGATGAAGGATCAGGTGGAGGGCCTAGTGCGGCGTTTCCGGGTGCCGGCCACGTTTTTGAATTCGACGCTGGATTGGCGGGAGATGCGGGAGCGCATGGACGCGGCGCGGGCGGGGCGGGTGAAGATGCTGTATGTGGCGCCGGAGCGGCTGAAAGATCCGGCTTTTGTTAAGCTGCTGGAGGCGGTTGAGTTGTCGCTTATCGCGGTGGACGAGGCGCACTGTGTATCGCAGTGGGGACATGATTTCCGGCCGGATTATCTGCGGATCGGCCGGATCACGCGGCGCTTTCCGAAGGCGCGGGTGATGGCGCTCACGGCCACGGCGACGGGCAAGGTGCGCGAGGATATTGTTGAGCAACTGGCGCTGGGCAAATACGGTCGGAACAACCCGGCGGTGTTTGTGCGGGGGTTTGAACGGCCGAATTTGATGATCAGTGTGTCGCGTTGTTCCACGCACACCGACAAGATGATGCATGTGATGCGGGCGGTTCAGGACTGGCGGATCGGCATTATTTACTGTTCCACCCGCAAGCAGGTGGAGAATGTCTGGAAAAAGCTGAATGCCAAAGGGCTGGATGTACCGATGTATCATGGCGGGATGAGCGATGCGGACCGGGAGCGGATGCAGAACCGTTTCATGAACCGCGAGGTGGATCTGGTGGTGGCCACCAATGCGTTCGGGATGGGGGTGGACCGCGGGGATGTGCGCTTTGTGCTGCACTGGGATATTCCGGGGAGCATGGAGGCGTATTATCAGGAGATCGGCCGTGCGGGCCGGGACGGGGCACCGGCCTGGTGCGAGCTGCTTTACAATTTTGCGGATGTGAATACGCAGGAATTTTTTCTGGAGGGGTCGAACCCGTCACGGGAGACGATTCTGGAGCTGCTGGGGCTGGTGCGCAAGCGCTGTCTGAAGAGTCCGAAAGTGATTACTGCGGAAATGTGGGCCGAGGATCTGGTGAGCACCCGGAATCCGATGGCGGTGCGGACGGCCCTGTATATCCTGGACCGGGCGAACTGCATTCAGCGTCAAAACGAACCCGGCAGCCGCAGTCCGGCAATTATGGCCAACGAAAAAGTGGACCGGGAAAAACTTGCCGAACAACTGGTGCGATCCGAGGCCAAAGCTGAACGGGACCGCGCCAAGCTGGATGCCATTCTCACCTATGTCAACCGGCGTGACTGTCGACACCGGCAGATTTTGCGCTATTTCGGGGACGCCACGGAAATCTCCGGCTGCAAGGCCTGCGATTGCTGCTCCTCCCTTATGAAACCCGAGACTCCGCCGTTGACCGAGGCGGACTGGGTGGCGGTGCAGAAAATTCTCAGCACCGTGGCGCGGCTGGACGGTCAGTATGGCCGCGCCCGCATTTCGGAGGTGCTCAAGGGCTCCAACACCAAAGGAATTCAGCAGGCGCATCTGGAGACTCACCGCTGCTATGGTCTGCTCAGCGACTGGCCGCTGACCGCGATTGTGCAGGCGATTGACGCGCTGCTGGAGGATGGCTGTCTGACACAGACGCCGGGGGAATATCCGATGCTGACGATGACCGAGCGAGGGCGCGATGCGGTCTGGCGCAAAGTGGAACCGCAGGTGCGGCTGAAAACCCCCAGGCGCCGTCCGCAGGCCACCTCCACCAAACCCGGTGCTCCGGGGGAGGACGATCTGGTGCAGAAGCTCAAAAAATGGCGCACCCGCCGGGCCATCATCACTAAAATGAAGCCCTATCAGGTGCTCACCAACCGCACGATTGATGCCCTGGCGGAAGAGCGGCCCGCAACGCTGGAAGACCTGGCGCAGGTGCCGGGTATTGGTCCCGCAAAGCTGAGCCGCTATGGGGAAGAACTTTTGAAGTTGATGGGGAATGGGTAAGCGTTACAGACTCAGCCACTATTATGAGTTCTTTTTTTCAGTTTTATGCCTCACGGCCTTTACTTTTGCAATGGCCCCGCATTGACGGAAGGCCTGCGGGCGGGTATGGAGGTGCGTATGGATAAACCAAATCGCTTTCCCCCCTGGATTCGCCGCAGTTTGCAGACGAACAAGGACTTCACGCAGGTTCATGGTCTGGTGAAATCGCTGCATCTTCACACCGTATGTGAAGAGGCGAAATGTCCGAACCGTCATGAGTGCTGGAGTAGCGGCACGGCCACGGTGATGATTCTCGGGGATGTGTGCACGCGGAGCTGCGGCTTTTGTTCGGTAAAATCCGGGCGGCCTCCGGAACTGGACGCCCTGGAGCCGCGCCGGGTGGCGGCGGCGGCCAAAGAAATGAAGCTGGAGCATATCGTGATTACCAGTGTGAACCGCGACGACCAGCTCGACGGCGGGGCCACGATTTTTGCGGAGACGATTGAGGCGGTCAAAGACATGTGTCCGGGCATTACGGTGGAGGTGTTGACTCCCGATTTTGAAGGCCGGCTGGAGAGTCTGGAGATTTTGTTGCGTTCCGCGCCGCATGTCTATTCGCACAACATTGAGACGGTGCGGCATTTGCAGGCACAGATCCGGCCGCAGGCCAATTACGGCCGGTCCCTCTGGGCGCTGCAGACTGCGTCGGAGTGGGAGCCGAACCTTGAAGTGAAATCGGGGCTGATGGTGGGGCTGGGCGAAACTGAGGACCAGGTGTACGAAACCCTGGAGGATTTGGTGGCTCACGGGGTGACCATGCTGACCATTGGCCAGTATTTGCGGCCTTCGAAGGATCACGAGCCGGTGCACCGCTTTGTGACGCCCGATGAGTTCGCCCGCTATGAGACGCGGGCCCGGGAGATGGGTTTCCATGCTGTGGCCAGCGGTCCGTTTGTGCGCTCTTCGTACAAAGCCGAGACGCTTTATGCAGAAATGCTGGCGTATCGCGGCGAAAAGGCGGTCCATGAAGCGGTCTGACCGCGCTCCCAGTTCTTTGCCGGCTCCGGTGCCGCTGGATCCGCTGATGCTCCAGAATTATCTGGTGATCATGCCCGCGTTCAATGAATCGCGCTTTATCGAGCGGCTGGTGCGGGAATTGCGGGAGCTGTCGATTCAGGTGCTGGTGGTGGACGACGGGTCCACGGACGGCACCGGCGATCTGGCGGAGGGGGCGGGTGCGCATGTGATTCGTGTGGACACCAACGGCGGCAAAGGTGCGGCTCTGGCCCGCGGCTTTGAATATGCTGATCAGGAGGGGTATGATGCCGTGGTGACCATGGACAGCGACGGTCAGCATGATCCGCATGATGTTCTGCGTTTTTTCGATATTTACAATCGCACCGGGATCCCGGTGCTTGTGGGCAACCGCACGTTTGACCGCAAACGCATGCCCTGGATCCGGCGGTTCACCAATGACCGCATGAGTTCCATGATTAACCGCCATATGAAGCAATTTATCGCGGACACCCAAAATGGCTTCCGCCTGTATCAGACTGATGTGATTAATATGGTCCGCTCCGACAGCACCGGCTTCGCGGCGGAATCGGAAATTCTCCTCAAACTCGACGAGATCGGGATCCGCATGGGCTCCGTTCCGGTGGCGGCCCGCTACGGCACCGAGAAAAGCTACATTCGTCCCGTGCACGACACCCGTCTCTTTTTTGCCATGATGCGCAAATACTTGCATAAACCCAGACACGCGGCCTGACGTTTCCGGCCGCTGAACGACCAACCCCCTCAGACTTGATGAATCTTACCCAAACACACGGACGCTTTGACGACAACACCCACGAATACGTGATCACCAACCGCCACACCCCCCGGGCCTGGCACAACTACCTTTGCAACAAAAACTGGATGGTCAATATGACCCAGTTCGGCACCTGCGCCGCGTTTTATCAGCCCAGCGGCGAAGGCTACCGGATGAATCTTACCGAAGATCCCGACGGCCGCGGCGGTCCCCGCCACGTTTATCTGCGCGATGAAGAGAGCCGGGACTGGTGGACGGTGACGGGCGCGGTGGGACCGGAGGATTTTGATGCCTGGGAATGCCGGGTCGGCGCCAACCGTCAGGTGATGCGCAGTGAGCGCAAAGGGATTGCCGCCGAGTGGGAGGTGATGGTGCCCCGCGAAGACATTCCCGCCGAAGTGTGGACCCTGAAGGTGACCAATCAGAGTGCGGAGTCCCGCAAACTCCGGGTGGCACCCTTCATGGAAATGCATCTGACCGGCGGCAGCACGCTGATGGACTTTATCGCCGTGCTGGCGGGTCGTTATGTGGAGGACGGCAACTTTATTCTCGGCGAAAACCGCTGTGTAAAATTCCCCAAATACTTCAACGCCTTTTTTGCCTGCGATCACAAACCCGAAACGGTGACCCTGAACCGCGAGTCGTTCTACGGACCCTACGGCACGCCCGAAAACCCCCGGGCCATGCTCGACGAGCCGGTGCACAATCCCAAAGCCGGGACCGATTGGCTGGGCACCTCCCAGCATTTCGTCAAAACCCTGGCCCCCGGTGAAACGTGGACGCTGTCTTTTGCCATCGGCATGTGTCACGGGGAAGACGAAGGCCGCGAGCACGTCGCAGCCCTGCTGAAACCGGGCTTCATCGATGCGGTGCGCGAAGATCTGGCCGGCTACGCCTCCGAACTGGCCGGTCACTGGGTGGTGGATACCCCGGACAGCGATTTCGACCGCTGGCCTAATTTCTGGCTGAAACATCAACTGGAGTTTGTCGGCCGCTGGGGCCGGGTGATTGGCCGCGGCTTCCGCGATGTGCTTCAGGATACGTTTGCGATTTCGCAAACCAATCCCGCGCTGTCCCGGAGCTGTCTGAAAGAAGTGTTCAGTAAGCAGTATGCTTCCGGCCGCTGTATCCGCGCCTGGCGGCTGCCGAACGGACAGCTCGATGTGCAGCATTATGCCGACAGTCCCTGCTGGATGATCATGGCCCTCACCCGCTATCTCAAAGAAACCGGTGATATGGCCCTGCTGGATGAGCCGGTGGCCTGGCTGCCCGATGAAAAAAATCCCGACCCCGGCGAAGCGAGCATGTGGGAACACGTGCTTCGCGCCCAGCGGCATCTGCTTGAGGATCGCGGTCAGTACGGACTGGTGCGCATCCGTTACGGAGACTGGTGCGACACCATGAACGGGGTCGGTGCCGCCGGGGAAGGGGTGAGCGTGATGCTCTCCATGCAGGTGAAATACGGCTGTGATCTGTTTGCGGAACTTGCCGATGTGCTGGGCAAGCCCGATATCGCCGAAGAAATGCGCACTGCATCGAAAGAACTGCATGAAACTATCCAGGAAAACTGCTGGGACGGCGACTGGTTCATTCGCGCCTTTGACGACGAGGGACGCAAAGTCGGGTCCAAAGACACCCAGCCGGAAGACAACGGTTGCGGAAAAATTTTCCTGAATCCGCAGAGCTGGGCAATGATGGCCGGGATTTCCACGCCGGGGCAGGAAGTGAAAATGATCGCCGCCGTCCGGGAACATCTTGACACCGGCTATGGCTGCATTCTGCATGCGCCCCCCTTCGAAAAACTGGTGCCGCGTATTGGGCAAATGACCGCCATGACCGCCGGATTTTACGAAAACGGCAGTGTGTATGTGCACGGAAACGGATTCTGGATGCTGGCGCTGGCGCAGGCCGGCCATGCCGACGAATCTCTCCGGGCCTGGAAAGCGGTGCTGCCGGTGGTGGACAACAAACCCAACGTGGACAGCGAACCCTACGTGGTGCCCAACTATTATATCGGCCCGGCGGGCGGCGAGCGTGCGCAGCGCAATCTCTTCCTGTCGGGCTGGCGGACAGGATCCGCCGCCTGGATGTGGATGGCGCTGTGGGAGGGGCTGCTCGGGTTCGAATCCGGATACGATGCCCTCACGGTCACCCCCCGGCTGCCCGCTGCCTGGGATCAGGTGACTCTCCGCCGCACCTGGAGAGGCTGTCCGGTCACGGTGAAGCTGCAGAAAGGGGCTGACGCGCCCGCAACGGTCAAACTGCCCGCGGGGCAGGGCGGCGACTTCGTGCTGAGCGTTTGAACCGTCCGGGGCAGCCCTCCGGCAAACCCGAAGCGGCGGACACATCCCGCCCCGCAACCTGAACGTCCTTATGAAAAGCGACTCACACTCAATTCATTTTCTCCCATTAACCCGACATGCGGACTATTTAGAGGCCTGTTGGTCGGCATCTGAAATGCGCGGGATCTGCGGGGTTCATTTTTCCCATAAACTCTGCCACGACGCGGCGGATCTGCTGGAGGATCCCGCGCATGCGGCGGAAGCCCGGGAATGGGTTGCCCGTCTGAGGCGCGCCAATCTGGATGTCTGGGTCTGGACCCATGAACTTCATCATGTGCCGGCCGAATTTCTGGATGATCAGGGGCGGCTGCGATTCGATGACACCGACTGGCCCGGACTGTTACGGCAAAAGTACCGCCGGTTTTTAGGTGAAGTGCTTCCGGGAATCACCGGTCTGGTGTTCACCTTTGCGGAAACGCCTTTTGAAATTTATAAAGACAGAGTGGTTGTCTCCGCTCTGTCCCCTGCGGAACGGCTGAAACGGCTGATGTCCGTGCTGGTGGATATTTGCGCGGAGCATGGTGTGCGGGTTGCTCTGCGGGATTTTGTGTATCGTCCCGATGAAGTGGACTCGATGGGGAGGGCGTTACGGGAACTTCCGGCGGATGTGGTTGTCATGAGCAAAGCGGTGCCGCACGACTGGGAGCCTTTTTATCCGTGCAATCCGCTGCTGGGAAAGGTGGGAGATCGGGAGCAGTGGGTTGAGTTTGATCTGGGCCTGGAGTACGAAGGGCAGCAGATGCTTCCTTATGCCAATCTGGAGCAGCATCATACCTGGCTGCTTGCGGCGCGGGCCGCCGGGATTCGTCAGGTCTGTCTGCGTTTGGACCGTTATGACGGCGACTGCGGTCAATCGGCGCTGTTCACCCCCTGGGGGAAACTCATGCTGAACGCCTTTCAGGCCTGGGACCGGCAGCCGGAGCTTTCCTGTGAAGCGCTTTGGCGCGGTTGGGAGGTCGATCAGTTTCCCCATGCCGCCCGGGTTTTGCAGATGCTAACCCGCAGCGTGCAGCAGATGGCGTTTCCGTTGCAAAACTGGCTGATGGATCACAGTGTCCTGCCGTCGTTTGCCTACGCGAAGTCGCACCTTTATGGCGGCAATGCCGCCCGGCTGGCGGAGTGGACCGGTGATCCTGATCAGCTCAAAACTCTTGAATCTTTCGAGACGTTCCCGGCCGGGTTCCGCGAGCGGCTTGACCGGGAGTCTGCGGCCGCGCTTGTGGAGTTTGCCGAGGCGGAACAGTTGCTCAAGGAGCACCTTTTCCCTGACCATGCTGATTATGAGATTTGGAGGGACGGGGTCCAGCAAAGCGGTTCTCTGTTACGGCTGCTTGCGGGGTACCGCGATGTGTTTTTCCGCATCCGCGAATTACAGATTCACCCCGGAAAAGATCGTGCGGCGGCAGAAAAGGCCTTGGAGGCTTTCAAGGCCCGGACCTTAACGGAGGCTCCACGCTGGTCGCACCGCCGGCTGACCGGAATGCCTTTCCTCCGGGTGATGAACCGCAGAAAGAAGCACATCGCATCCGACGCCGCGGAAAATCCATTTTCTGCGGTGATCGCGAGTCTGGAACGCGAACTTGCCGGGCTTTTGTAACGGCGGGCCGGGTGCTGGGGTTCCGGTTTAAACGCCCGGTACTTTCAGCCATTTTTGTTTGGAGGCGCTGCTTTTGACGACCGTTTCGATGAAGATCATGCCGCGGACGCCGTCTTCGATGGTGGGGAAATCGAGATCGTGTTTGCCGGGTTTTTTGCCGGAGAGACGGGCCTGCAGGGCATCGGCGTAGTTGCGGTAGAGGTTGGCGAAGGCTTCGAGAAAGGCCTCGGGATGGCCGGCGGGCACGCGGGTGTTGTGGAGGGCGGCCTTGGAGAGGTGGGCGTGGTTGGCACCGGGCTTGAGGATCTGCATGGGTTTGTCGAGCCAGAGCAGGGTGAGGCTGTTGGGTTCGGCCTGGACCCACTTGAGGCCGCCTTTGGTGCCGTAAACGCGGATGTTGAGGCCATTTTCTTCGCCGACGCTGATTTGGGAGGCGTGGAGAATGCCTTTGGCGCCGTTGTCGAAGCGCAGCAGCACGTTGCCATCGTCGTCGAGTTTGCGTCCGGGCACGAAGGTGGTGAGGTCGGCACAGAGTTCGGTGATGGTGAGGCCGGTGATGTATTCGGCGAGGTTTTCGGCGTGGGTGCCGATGTCGCCCATGCAGCAGGAGATGCCGGCGCGTTCGGGGTCGGTGCGCCAGTCGGCCTGTTTTTGGCCGTCGGCTTCGAGGGCGGTGGCAAGCCAGCCCTGGGGATATTCGACGACGACTTTGCGGATTTCGCCGAGCTTGCCTTTGCGCACGAGGTGCCGGGCCTCTTTGACGAGCGGATAGCCGGTGTAGTTGTGGGTGAGCCCGTATTGCAGTCCGGTTTTGTCGACAAGTTTTTTGAGGGCCCTGGCCTCGGCGAGGCTGAAGGTGGCGGGCTTGTCGCTCATGACGTGGAATCCGTGTTCGAGTGCCATTTTGGCAACAGGATAGTGAGTGAGATTGGGGGTGACGATGGCGACGAACTGCATGCGCTCCGCTTCGGGCAGGGCCGCTTCGGCAGTGAACATCTCTTCGTAGCTGCCGTAAACCCGGGAGGGGTCAAGTCCAAGCGCGGCCCCGGATTCGCGGGAGCGTTTGGCACTGGAACTGAAGGCGCCGCAGACGAGATCAATGCGGTTGTCGAGGCGGGCGGCCATGCGGTGTACGTCGCCAATGAAGGCACCGATGCCGCCGCCGACCATTCCCATGCGTAGTTTGCTTTGTGTTTTCATAAGGGTCTCCATTTGAAGTACTTTATGTCAGTTAGGCGTATTTTTTCCGGATTTTCAATACCGGAGATGGATTTTTGCGGTTCTGCGGTGAGGATATACGCTGGACCATGAAACGATTCTGTGAGCTGTATACCCGTCTGGATCAAACCCGCAAGACTTCTGTGAAAGTGGAGGCGCTGGAGCGCTATTTTCGTGAGGCGCCCCCGGAGGATGCGGCCTGGGCGGTGTATGTGCTCAAAGGGGAAAAGATGCGGCGGCTGGTGAAATCGTCTCTGTTGCGGGAGTGGGTGGCGGCGGCGGCGGGTATTCCGCTCTGGCTGCTGGAAGCCTCCTATGCAGAGGCGGGGGATCTCGCTGAAACGCTGGCCCGTCTCTGGCCGGGGGAAGGGCCGGGGCTGGACATGCCGCTGCATGCGCTGATTGAGTCGCACCTGTTGCAGCTGGGGAGCGATCCGGCCGTGCAACAGGTGCGTTTGCAGAATATTTGGGGTCAATGCACGCATACTGAACGTTTTCTGGTGAATAAAATTCTGACCGGCGGGTTCCGGATGGGCGTGGCCCGGGGGCTGACCGCCCGGGCGCTGGCTGATGTGGCGGGTTTGGCACCGGCGCTGGTGGAGCATCGGCTGATGGGCAAATGGGAGCCGACGGCGGAGGCGGTCCGCGCCCTGCTGGCACCGGAGGAGGCGGGCGAGGTTTCGGTCAAGCAGCCTTATCCCTTTTATTTGGCCAGTCCGCTTTCCGGTGAGGTGACCGCGCTGGGGGAGCCGGGGGACTGGCAGGCGGAATGGAAATGGGACGGTATCCGGGCGCAGCTGATTGTCCGGGGCGGTGAGGTTCTGCTCTGGTCGAGGGGCGAGGAGGTGATCACCGACGGCTTTCCTGAAATCGTGGAAGGGGCCCGCCTGCTGCCGGAGGGCACGGTGCTCGACGGGGAGATTCTCGCCTGGCGGGAGGAGGCGGCGCTGCCGTTCGGGGAACTGCAGCGGCGGATCAATCGCCGGAATCCCGGACCCGCCTTGCGAAAAGAGGTTCCGGTGATGTTTATGGTGTACGATTGTCTGGAAGTGCATGGTGTGGATATTCGGTCGATGCCGCTCTATGCGCGGCAGGCGCAGGCGGTGCCCATGTTTGGCACCGAGGAGACTCCCGGGTTCCGGGTTTCGGAGCCGCTGGAGTTCAGGTCCTGGGCGGAGCTGGCGGAGCTTCGGGATCAGTCGCGGGAGCGCGGAGTGGAGGGGGTGATGCTGAAACGGGCCGATTCTCCTTACCGCAGCGGCCGGAGGCGGGGTGACTGGTGGAAATGGAAAGTGGATCCTTTCGTGCTCGATGCGGTGATGGTGTATGCGCAGGCCGGCCATGGACGCAGGGCGGGACTGTATACGGACTACACGTTTGCGCTGCGGGACGGGGAGACGCTGGTGCCGTTCGCGAAGGCGTATTCCGGTCTGACGGATGCCGAAATGAAGGAGGTCGACACCTACATCCGCAAGCACACTCTGGAAAAGCATGGGCCTGTGCGGGTGGTGGAGCCGGGCCTGGTATTTGAAGTGGCGTTTGAAGGGGTTCAGATTTCCAAACGGCACAAATGCGGACTGGCGGTCCGTTTTCCGCGGGTGGCCCGTCTCCGGTCTGATAAACCGGCGGGAGAGATTGATACGCTGGAGGCCTTGCGGGCACTTGCTCCGGTGGATTGAGTCTCTTCGATGTATATCAACTGGAACTGGGCGGCGTATCCGATGTGGCAGGATTGGGGCGACTGCCGGATTGAGGAGAACGCCGCAGTGTTGGCGCGATATCGGCGTGAAATGCAGGAACCGCTTTATCAACATGCCTGAAGATGAACCACTGAGGGCACTGAAGAACACTGATGCTACGGGGCAGGGAGGGAACGGGAAGTTAACCACCGATTGCACCGATAAGCACCGATGCTAAGAGGCAGAAGTTGTTTTTTCACAAGAAAGAGCGGGGTATTGGCGGCGCGAAGTTTATCAAGCTTTGGCATGGCGCTTTTGGTGCGGTCTCTTCAGCTACCGTTTTTCTGCTCATTCCGCACTCTACACTCAAAAGAGGTGGTCTTGTGTTTCAGAACTCAATTTGCTCGGTATTTCACCCGGAATTTTTTGCTAAATGCACTTGAATTTTGAATGGCAAAACCTATTTTTCCTATAACAAAGGTTAAGTTTATGTTTAAAACAGTGTTTGTCTTGATCATGTTTTTTGTGTGTTTTCCGGTGCGTCCAGGGCCTACGGATGTTTATTTTCAGGTTATTCGGCAACGCGCGGTGGATGAAATTGAAAGCTGGCATGTTCAAATCAGTTTTCATTTCAATCTTGTGGATTTGTCTGAAGGTGAGAATAGTGTCGCTTTGTTATCCGGCCCGTTTTTAGAGGAGTCCGTCTCCATTCCCGTATCGGTACGCGCATCCAGAGGTATTTTCAGTTTCAGTGCGGTGTTGAATGGGTTAAGCGATGTGTTGGGTGATTGGAGCTGTGTAATCAATCAAGGCGAGGCTGCCGGGGAACAGTTGTATTTCGCCATTTCCGGGTTGAATCAAGGGCACATGCCCGTTTACACCTCGTTCCCACAGTTGAATTATCAGTCTGATTATCAGAATGTCTTTGTTCCCGGGCCGAGTAATTATGTTTCGGTAAGCGCGTCCGGGTACATACAGCAGGTGAGTGTGCATAACGGGATGGTTTACACGTTTCCGGATGGTGGACCGTTTTCCGCCTCAATTGACCGCGCGGGGTCAAGGCACGGCTTTCCAGTTGTAAATGAATTGGGCGAAACCGTCGGGATTGTCCAATCGATAGGTTTGCGATCTCGAAACCGGATCGATTTCCATATTGCACCCGAACCCGGGGGCTTCTCCATGGCAATTGCGACCGGCCAGGTATCTAAGGGAATTATCTGCCAGGGCTTGATCGTTGGCGGATCGTACACGCTGAAGACATCTGAGGATTTGATAACCTGGCATACAGCGGCTGAATTTACCAGCCGTAGCAATCTATATATTCATACGCCCGAGACTTCTTCAAATCTGGTGGAGTTTTATAAAGTCACACGACATTGAGACGAGGGAATCCCTGTATTGACATGCCTGAAGATGAACCACTGAGGGCACTGAAGAACACTGACCCGCCCGCAGTGTCGGCAGGTGCTGTGGGGCAAGGAAGGGGGATTAACCACCGATAACACTGATTAACACCGATGCTGTGGGGCATCGCAGATTTTTTACAGAAGAGATCTGAGAGAGCAGAGGCCGTGGGGCAGGGAACGGGAAGTTAACCACCGATTGTACCGATTGCACCGATGAGCACCGACCTGCCCGCAGTGTCTGCGATACAGTCGCTGCAGGCGGGTGCTGAGAGGTAGGTGTTTTTATATAGGAGAGAGCAGAGGATTGGCGGCGCGAAGTTTATCAAGCTTTGGCATGGCGCTTTTGGAGTTTCAGGTTCCGCATTTGCGGAGGAGGGGAAGGGAGTGAAGAGAGGATGAACCACTGATTGCCAAACACGACAAAATCCCCCTCGACAAAAGACGACTCATCCTTATAGGATTGAGGCATGAATCGAAACGCAAATAAGCCCCAATGCTTTCAGTGGAGCAATAGAGAATGATTTACCAACGCCAACGCGTACTTCTGGAAATGCTTGATATTCTTGGAGGAACGATGAGAAGCGTGGATTTCCAAAAGCTTCTCTTTTTGTATTGCCAAGAGGAGGACTCTCCAAGCTTTGAGTTTGTGCCTTATCGTTTTGGGTGTTTCTCGTTCACCAGCTATGCAGACAAACGGAAACTGATCGAAAAGGGTTTTTTGGAGCCTGAAGAGGACCGATGGGTTTTAACAGAAACAGGCCGCTCGGAAACGGGGAAGCGGAAACAAGTACGCCGATTGGCACGGTCGGTGCAGCATCGTTTTCCTCAACGTGGAGATGCACTGGTTGCGGAAGTGTATCGACGCCACCCCTGGCACGCCATACGCAGCGAGATTGCTACGCGTGTTCTGAAGGGAGATTCTGCCGCGCTTCAGGCTGTCGAAGAACAAAAAGTGAAACCCACCGCCCCCGGTCTTTTTACCATTGGCTATGAAGGAGCCAGCCTTGAGGAATATATAAACCGCCTGCTGCGAAATGGCGTCACGATGCTTTGCGATGTGAGGCGGAATCCTTTGAGTCGTAAGTACGGCTTTTCCAAAGGTGTTTTGTCCCGTACCTGCGAAAGCCTGGGCATTCGATACGAGCATCTGCCCGAATTGGGTATACCCGGTGAAAACCGCAGGGAACTGAACAGTCAGGCGGACTATGACGAACTCTTCCATACCTACGAACGGGAACATTTGCCTACCCAGACCGAGGCCCTGTGTCAAATTCGGAAGTGGATCGATGAGGGCCAGCGGGTTGCCCTGACTTGCTTCGAACGGCATCCCGAACAATGCCACCGCCATTGCGTGGCGGACGGGCTTGCGAA
>PXDP01000499.1 GCA_003565035.1 PVC group bacterium
CACTACACCTGCGCACAAGCGGGAACCTCCTCTCTTTAAAATACCTGTTAAATTACAGAAAAGGCGGCTTGAAAGGGACCTCGCGAAATCCGTTGTCAGTGGAGGGGCTTTGTGCTATTCTCTTTCCGCTTTATCCCTTTTACCCTGGAGATTTTCATGCAATCAGTAGGCTTTATTGGCTGGCGGGGCATGGTCGGATCGGTGCTGATCGACCGCATGCGCCAGGAAAACGATTTTCAAGGCTTTGACGCAGTCTTTTTCACCACCTCGCAGGCGGGTCAGCCCGGCCCGGACGTGGGCGGCGGCTCCGCGCCGCTGCGCGATGCGAACGATGTGCGGGCTCTGTCGGACATGGATATTCTTGTGTCCTGTCAGGGGGGAGAGTACACCAAGGCTGTGCATCCGAAACTGCGCGCCACCGGCTGGGAGGGAATTTGGATTGATGCCGCCAGCGCGCTGCGCATGAAAGATGACGCGGTCATTGTGCTTGATCCTGTGAACCGCAAGGTCATCGAACAGGCCATGGAGAACGGCGTGCGGGATTTTGTCGGGGGCAACTGTACCGTTAGTCTGATGCTGATGGGGATGCAGGGGCTGTTTGACGCGGGGCTGGTGGAATGGGTGAGCAGCATGACGTATCAGTCCGCCTCCGGGGCGGGGGCCAAAAACATGAAAGAGCTGGTCGCCCAGATGGCCGGTCTGGTGGATGTCGGCCGCGAACTGGCCCTGGATCCGTCATCCCAGGTCTTGGAACTTGACCGGCGTATCAGCGCAAAACTGAATGACGGCTCGCTGCCCGCCGACGCGTTCGGCGCACCGCTGGCCGCCAGTCTGATTCCCTGGATCGACAGTGCCATGGAGGACGGCCGCACCCGCGAAGAGTGGAAAGGCATGGTCGAAACCAACAAAATCCTCGGCACCACCATCCCGATTCCGGTGGACGGACAGTGCGTGCGCGTCGGTGCCATGCGCTGCCACAGTCAGGCGCTGACCCTGAAACTCACCCGGGATGTGCCCCTGGCCGAGGTGGAGGGGCTGATTGCCGGAGCGAACGACTGGGTGAAGCTGGTGCCTAACGATAAAGCCTCCACGCTCGCGCAACTGACGCCGGCGGCCGTATCCGGTACGCTCACCATTCCCGTGGGCCGCCTGCGTAAAATGGCGCTGGGCGGGGAGTATTTAACGGCATTCACGGTCGGCGATCAGCTCCTCTGGGGCGCCGCCGAGCCGGTGCGGCGGATGTTGTTAATTGTGTTGGGGCGTATCTAAGTCCTGCAAAGGACTACATAAACCTTCGCCCAACCGCCACAAGGACGGTTGAGGCGGAGGAGAAAAGGCGGTTATTTTAGATGACCACGGCTCCACTCCCGCAAGGGGAGCGGTGACCAAATCTACTGTGGATTCTCGCCTAACCAATGACCGCCGATAATGCGGTTCTTGCGGCGTTCGAAGCGGTAGACGGCCGGGCTGGCGTTCTGTTTGAGGGGCTTGTAGATGTCGCCGGATCGGCGGCTGGCCACGAGTTCGGCGATATCGTCCTGCTGACAACTGAGCACGCGCAGATATTTCGGGGCCCGCAGGGGTTTGCCGATCAGGTGTGAAAAGCCCTCATCCGCGGTGGCGGATTTGTCGGCCACCAAAAAACTGTAGGCGACCGGACCGATGTCGAGGTTAAGTTCGCGCCGGAAATGGCCCCAGAAGGGGTCCTGGTGGGCGGAGGAGGGGGCGGGGGCAAAATGATGGCACCAGTGCGCCTCGTTTTCCGGCCGCAGGAGGCCGCATTCCCCCTGATGCGGGCAGGGGGCGACGAGGGTGAAGTGTTCCCGGAGGATTTCACGCTGCTGGACCAGTGCTTTTCCACAGCGGACGGTGCCGGGCTCGACCCAGACCACCGCGTGGGCGCTTTGCAGCCGTTCGGCAAGCACGGCCCGGGCTGTGTCTGTCAGTTCGGTCAGCACATGGCTGATGAGAACGGTTCCCTCCAGGGAGGAAGACGGGTTTTCAAGTTTTACCGGAATACCGGCATTCAGTTCCTGAATCCGGTCGCGGGCAAAACCGGTGGCGATGGCGGAATGGTCCATGAGCACGACGCTGTCGAAGGCGTCGGGAAATGCGGTGATCATGCGGCGTGCCGCTATTCCGGTTCCGCAGCCGAAGTCGGTCAGGGTACGGGAGGGGGGAGTCCAGCCGCGGAGTTTGAGTTCCTGAATGACCGCGTCCCACTTCCAGCCGATGCGTTCGCCGAGGGTGCGGTCGTAATCGCTCAACTGGCGGCGGGAGGTCCAGTAAGGACGTTCGAGGGGGAGGTCGGCGAGGAAGAGGTCGCGAAGTTCGCGGAGATCGTTCCAGTGAATGGGGTCCGGGGTTTGGCGCATGGGGTAATCAGGGGGTGAGGGCCTCAAAGAGGCGCCGGCCGACAGCGTCCCAGGTGTAGAGGGTTTTGACGTGGTTGCGGCCGTTTTCGCCGAGGCGGCGGGCGAGGTCGGGGTTTTGCAGAAGAAGATCGAGGATGGCTTCGCATTCGGGATAGAACTGAAACCAGAGGCCGGCGTTGGCCTGTTCGCACTGCCAGCGGAGAACCTCGGATTTGGCGTGGACCAGTGCCGGGGTTCCGGCCAGCCAGGCTTCAAACAGGACAATGCCGAAGCTTTCGTTGGTGGAGGGATGAAAGAAAACGGAGGCTCCGGCCATGGCTTCGTGTTTTTCCTGTTCGCTGACGAATCCCAGATCGAGAATATACGGCTTCAGGGCTTCGGGGGCTTCGTACTCGCCGCTGCCGGTGAGGACCAGGTGGAAGGGGGTCTGATTGCGCTCGCGGTAGGCATCGAGATAGTGCAGCAGCAGAGGGGTGTTTTTTCCGCCCTCGCGGCGGCCGCAGTAGAGGACATAAGGGTGTTGCAGTCCGTGCCGGGCTGCGAAGGCCTTGGAATCCGCTTCGAACGGGTCCATGCCCATGCCGACCACGGGATTGTTATCGTCGCCGAGTCCGTAAAGCCGCCGGGCCAGGTCCCGCTCCGGTACTGCGTTGAACAGACGGCCTTTCACCCGCAGAAACATGTCCCGGACAATGCTCAGCTCCGCAAAAGGCTCGTCGTGCAGGCAGGGGATCAGCCAGGTGCGCTCCGGGG
>PXDP01000440.1 GCA_003565035.1 PVC group bacterium
GCCCGCCGACGCCCTGATTCTCCGCAACGCCTGGGACGCGGCCGGGGACACCGTGGTCATGACCAACGGCACCTTTGATCTCTTGCATGCCGGGCACACGGGATATTTGGAGTGGGCCCGCGCCCAAGGGGACAGGCTGATTGTGGGCCTGAATTCCGATGACTCCATCCGGCGCATCAAGGGCGAAAAGCGCCCCCTGGTGTCGGAACCCCATCGGGCCACGCTGCTGGCCGCGCTCGAATCCGTGGATGCGGTGGTGGTGTTCGACGAGGACGAGCCCAAGGATCTGATTGCCCAACTGCTGCCGGACATCTTGGTGAAAGCCGAGGATTGGAGTCATTATGTCAGTGGCCGCGACATCGTCGAGGCGCATGGCGGTGAAGTGCGTTTGGCGCCCATGACGGAAGGTTTGTCGACTTCGGCGTTGCTGGACAAAATCTGCCGGACGTTCACGGGGCAACCCGCGCAACTCGATCCGCAGCAACAGCGGGGGTAGGCGGCTTTGCCGTGGAGAAGGGGGAAGCATCGAACATCGGATGCACGAAATCCTGATTCAAGCCCGCGTTATGCCCTGGGGGCATTGCGGAGGAGTATGAGCCCGAACGCGGCGAGAAAATAGGCGGCGGCGGCGAGGAAAAAGAGGTTTGAGAAACCGCCGCGAAAGGCGAGCAGGGCGGCGGCGGGACCGGTGAGGACGGCAACGGCGCTGTCGATGCCACAGGCCCAGGGAATCTGCCGGGGGGCGCGGTCCGCGAGGATGCGGATGCCCAGCGGAAAGGGCATGCCCAGGGGAATGGCCAGCAACAGGAGCAAGCCGCCGCCCACTCCGAAACGGACGAGGGCCGTGCGTCCCAGTAGTGTGTTCACCATTCCGTTCACCAAGGGAACGGAGAGAACCATTCCGAGGGCAATGGCCAAAAGGAGCGTGGTCAACAAGCGGGGCTGGTCGGGGAGTTTTCGGCTCCAGGCGCTGCCTAGCCCCATGCCGCAGAGCAGGGTGGCGATGACCACGGCGGCGCTGATCACCGGATGCCCCCAGAGGAGGGTGAGGCGTTGCATCAGGGCCACCTCGAACATCATGAACCCCATGCCCAATCCGGAAAAGGTGAGCAAGGTGAAACCGGAATGCCGCAGGGATTTCCGCAAGGGAATGAGGGGGCCGAACACGAGGACGGCCACCCCCGCGGCGAGCAACATCAACAAGGCCCGCAAAAAGACCGGCCCCCGTTCGCTGACGCTGAGTTGATCCAAATCCGGACTGCGGTCGCCCGGATGCAGAAATTGATTGAAAAACGGACGGTTGTCGGTGGGGGCGCGCACATCGAAGCGATATCGCCCGTACACGCTTTCGGGGTCTGTCCCCAAGAGCGCGGCGATAAGTTCGTCCAACTCGCCGCCGGCCTCGCCGTGACGGCGGGGCAGGTCCGAAGGGGGCCAGATGAGGTCGAATCCCTTTTCCGCGCAAAAGGTTTGGACCGCTTCGATTTCGGACGCGGAAACGGGGACAAGCCCCGTCAAAACCGACATCGACCCCCAGCCGCGCACGATGAGGATGTGTTCGCCGGGAGAAGTCAGCCCTTCCCGGCGAAGGGCCGTGGCCGCGAGGTCGACGATGCGGGGGGCGTGGCGAAGGGGTTCGTCCAGCCAAACGTTGAAGGCCAGGCGGCCCCTCGGGGACAGGCGGTTGAGGGCCGTCCGCACCGATTCCACCGTAAAAAGCGTGTCCTCGCCAAGGGTTTGCAATCCGCCGGGTCCGCCAAAATGGCCGCGTTCCGGGAAGACGATCAAATCCCGGAGCGGCCGGGTTGCATCCGCGAGAAAGAGGCGGGGATCGCCGCGGTGGAGGGTGACGCGTTCGGGATCCAGCAAGGGTTTCATGCGCGCGACGAGGAGGGGATGGGCTTCCACGGCGGTGAGCGTGGCGGCGGTGGAGGCCAAAAGCGCGGGCGTGCCCCCGGGCGAGAGGTAAAGGGCGTTTTCCGGGTCGGTGGCTGCATACGGAAGCGCCCGGGGCGTTTGGGAGAGAATGTCGGCGGCGGGATCGTCGGGGGATAACAAAACCCCAGCCGTGTCCCCATCCACATGCACATGGGGTGGAGCGGGGACGGGTCCGGTGTGGCGGAGGCTGAGATCGGGGGCGTGGCGGAGGCCGGGCGCGGTCACAACGTCCACCCGTCCGAGGGCATGGGGGAAAGGTCCCTCGCGTTCCGCGTCCGGCAATTGCAGGGCGTAGCTGAGATCTTTATAGGGGGAGCGGGGCAGGGGGGGCGCGGCGAGGGCCGCGATGAGGATGGCGGCGGCGGTTGGGACCAGGATGAGAGGTTTGGGGCGGGTGACGAGGGCGGCGATGAGCGCGAGAACGGCCAGGGGCGTGGTCAAGTGTTCGGGTTGCCACAATTGCAGGCTGGCCAGGGCGAGGGCGGATCCGGCGGCGGACCCGAACAAATTGGCGGCGTAAAGGCGGTTGATGTGTTTTGAATCGGTGGCGAAGGCGATGGACAAGGCGCAGGCGCCAAAGAAAAATGGCGGCAAAAACACCGCCCCCAATCCCACGAGCCGAAACCATTGCCCCCGCTCCGCGTGCAGAAGATCCACTTCCAAGCCGTCCAAAAGCGGACGCGCAGGCAGCGGAAGCAGGGCCGTGAACACCGCGCAGAGCAACAAAGCGGGTGTAAAGAGACCTTCCAGGCCGGCCAGACCGGGGCGCGGTTGCCCCTCGGATTGCCGGGCCTGCCAAAGGGTAAGCGCCGATCCCCCCGCGCCGAATCCCAGCAGGGCCACGGAAAGGACCACGTAGGCGAGGTGATGCCCCTGGGCATAGCCGAGCATTTGCATGAGGGCCACCTGCAGGGCCAGGAGAACCACGGAAATCAGAAAGACGGGCAGACCGGTTTGCATACCCCCATGGAAACCAGAAAGCGGGGATAGGTTCAATCAAAATGATGATTCATGGGAATTCTTCATCAGCGCTCCCCCCTACGGCCATTCCTTCCACATTCTTGTTTGCATCCCGCGAAAATTTTGGCAAGGAAGCTGGGCTGACCGTCCGTTTTGGGCCGTCCCGAGGAGAACTTCATCATGAGCAACGAATCTTTTTACGTCACCACCCCCA
>PXDP01000379.1 GCA_003565035.1 PVC group bacterium
CGATAATGCGGTCGGCTTGGCGCATGATGGCGTCCTCGTGTTCGACGATTAGGATGGTGTTGCCTTTTTCCCGGAGTTGGCGGAGGGACCGCATGAGTGAGCTGATGAAGCCTCTGTCGGCCCCGTTTCCGCCCGAGAATCTGATTCTGGTGGGGTTTATGGGCTCCGGGAAAAGTACGGTGGGACGTCGTCTGGCACGGGCGCTGCAGTGGCGCTTTGTGGATTTGGATGAGGTGATCGCGCGGGATGCTGGCAAACCAATCCCGAAAATCTTCGAGGAGGAAGGGGAAACCGGTTTCCGGGAACGCGAACAGGCGGCGCTGAAAAAGACGCTGCGGCGGACCTTTCAGGTGATTGCCTGCGGGGGCGGGATTGTGACGGTTCCGGAAAATATTGCCCTCATGAAAAATGGCGGTCACGTTTTCTGTCTGCGGGCGAGCTTGCAGACCGTGCGGACGCGGGTGGGGAAAGATCCAAACCGTCCTTTGGCCGCGCATTTAGAGGAGCTTTTTGAGAAGCGCAAGCCGATGTATGCCCAGTTTGAACACCAGATTGATACGGATATGGGCGATCAAAAGCGGGTGGTCCGGGAAATTTATTATCAGATGAACTGCCTGCGGGCTAAGGCATGGGAGGCGGTGAAAGAATGACTCTGGCGGAATTTGAAGCCCGGGCGGATCGCGCGCACCGTTTGGCCTATTGGATGCAGGCACTGGCGGTGGTTCTGTGGTGGGTGGGGATGAAGTGGATTCCGGGCGTGTATGACGTGTTTGCCTTTCCGGGCGTGAGCCGCGAGCAGCTGTTCTGGTTCGGATTGCCGGATTTGGTGGTGCTTGGGGGCGGCGCAGTATGGGCAGCCCGACGTGCCGAAAGCCGTATTGCGGGAGCCGTGGTGCTGGGCGGATTCTTGTATGCGACGCTGTGGTGTCTGTCCGCGAGTGTGCGGACGGGGGGCGGTTGGTTTGGAACGATGGTGATGAGCTGGGCGGTGATGCTGAACGTGCTGCTGCTGGGGCGTCAGGGCTTGTTTCGGGTATGCGATGATGAACCGCCGGTCTGGATGGCGGTGAAAACCTTTTTGCAGAGTGCGGTGATCTGGGTCATGGGCCTGTGGCTTTTCCCATGGGTGATCCTGGAAACCTTCGGCGGAATATCCGCGCTGCGGACAGGGCGACTGGTGATGGGGGGCCTTGTGTTTCTTTCGGGTTCCGCTGTGGGAATTCGCAGTGCGGTGGAGATGATTCGTCATGGGAAAGGTACGCCATTGCCCATGGACGCGGCCCCGGAACTGGTCACCGGCGGACCTTACGCGATTGTGCGCAATCCCATGGCATTGGGAGGACTGGTGCAGGGGATGGGCGTGGCCGTGGGAATCGGATCGGTCTCGTTGGCTCTTTATGTCTTTTTGGGTTGCGGGGTTTGGCATTTTTTTGTCAGACCGGAGGAGGAACTGTTTTTGTTCAGACGATTTGGTGAACGCTATGCAAAATACGTCAGGGAGGTCAGATGTTGGATTCCGAAATGAAAGAGAATGTACGCTGGGGGATTTTAGGGCCGGGGCGGATCGCGGAGTCGTTTGCCCGGGATGTGGTTCAGGTGGAGGGATGTGTTCTGCAGGCGGTGGCCTCGCGGGATGTGGAGCGGGCCCGGGCATTTGCGGAGCGGCACGGGGCGGAAATTGCGTATGGCGATTATGCGGAGATGCTGGCGGATGAGGCGGTGGATGTGGTGTATGTGGCGACGCCTCATGCCTTCCATGCGGAACAGATCCGCATGTGTCTGGAAGCCGGGAAGCCTGTACTGTGCGAAAAGCCGGTGACGATTTCTCCGGACGATTTGCGTCCGCTGATCGCGTTGGCGGAGGAAAAGAAGCTGTTTTTTATGGAGGGACTGTGGAGTCGGTTTTCTCCGGCCTGGCGGCAGGCACGCCGCTGGATTGACGAGGGGCGGATCGGAACGTCGCGGCATTTGACGGCTTCGTTTGGTTTTCGGGGGCCAAAGGATCCGGAGAACCGTTTGCTGAATCCGTCACTGGGGGGTGGGGCCTTGTGGGATGTGGGGATTTATACGCTGGCGTTTGCGACGACGATGCTGGGCACTCAGGTGGAGGAAACGGCGGTGCAGGCCCGTTTTGGCGGGACGGGAGTGGATGAGGATGCGTCGATGATGCTTCGCTTTGCGGGCGGGGCGGTGGCGCAGTTGTTTTGTTCGGTGAATACGCAAACGCGGCATGAGGCGACAATCGAAGGGGATGAGGGCCGGATCGTGTTTCCGCCGGATTTCTGGCGGCCGGAGTCGGTGGAGCTGATTACGCCAAAGGCGACAGATGAGCGTTGTTTTCTGGATACGCCGCCGGGATTTCAGTTGGAGATTGCGCACGTGCGGGATGCCCTGCGGGACCGCCTGCTGCAAAGTCCGGTGATTCCTTTAGCCGAAAGTCTGCTTTGGCAGGAGATCATTTATCCGTGGGTGCGTAGATTTCCAGACTTCAACTAGCGCGCCCGGCAAATCTGGGGGGGGGAGGGAAGGGTGCCGGCACAAGCGAACTTGTGGACGAGGCGCGGGGAGAGAGATAATGTTGCGGATTGGTTTGCACGTTATCGACCCCACATGTGAGTAAAACCCGCGAATGGCCTTGCCGTCCCGCGAATGGAAGACGAAAACCAAATAATATCGCGGTCCGACCTTGGTCGGTATCCCTTGATCCTTTCATTCCACGAAACCTTTGCCCGCCCGGACACCGCGCGCCGTGCTTGTCCCGGCCAGCGGAAACATCCCATTCCTGCCGTAAATCAGATGATTGCGCTTGACGGGGCAAGCCCGAAGTCCGCTGTTGTGCAAGACTGCGCAAGGTTTCGTGATGCTAAACCAAGGGCCACCCTGCGTCGGGAATCCCAGGCTCAGACCTCAGTTTGAAGGATTAGTGTCTCGAAACAGATCGCAGATTCAAATGCGTATTGTGAGGTAGAGCCAACCAGTCTGTCGTTTAGAGGAATGCACGTTCATATCCACGCCCCCGCCCCGCTTGTCGGGGTGGAGCGTATGGTCAAGAAAACGTTTGCCCAACCGTCTATTTCTCCCCCTCCCCGGGTCCCGCGCCGCAGGCGCG
>PXDP01000163.1 GCA_003565035.1 PVC group bacterium
CCCACAAGGTCAATGTTGTCACTGAGGTCAATATTGTCCCCAACCCTACCCTACCCTACCCCGAAAGGCCCCGAGAATGCCCGAGCTTTTTGACAAACATGGTGGCTTCCGCAAGCTGCACTCGTTTACGCTGGCTACGATTGTGCAGGTGGAGACGCTCCGGTTTTGCCGGCGCTTTCTGAGCTTCGATGCCCGCGAGGCGGGCCGTAAATTTTACGATCCCAAAGGCCGTCAGTATGACCAAATGACCCAGGCGGCACGCAGTGGGCGGCAGAATATTATTGAAGGTTCCGAGCGTTCCGCGACCTCGAAGGACACCGAGATGAAACTGACCGACGTGGCGCGGGCCAGTCTGGGCGAATTGCGGGGCGATTATGAGGTGCTGATTCTGGACCGGAATCAGCTTCCCTGGTCCGTGCACAGTCCGGAGGCGAAAGCGGTGAATGCGGTGTCACTTGATGACGCGCCGTTTACGGACGATCTGGTGCATGAGTCCGCAAAACACGCACTGAAGCAGCGAGAAAAATACGCGCGCTGGCTGGAGGACGACGACCCGGTGGTGGTGGCCAACGCTATGCTGCTGATCATTGGGCGGGCATTGAACATGCTCAAAAGCCAGATCCGCTCGCAGGGGCGGGCATTCGAGGAAACCGGCGGCTTCAGCGAGCGTCTGATGGCCAAACGGATTGAGGCGAGAGACGGAGCACTGGACGCGGAGGCACCAGCCTGCCCCGACTGCGGGAAAGCCATGCGCAAGCGCCGCTCGGCGAAAGGGGCGTTCTGGGGGTGCTCGGGGTTTCCTGACTGCCGGGGAACCCGGCCGGTGTGAGGGATCAGGCCCGGATTGACCAAAAATGTCAATGCCGTCAATCCGGTCAACAAGGTCCCGGGCGCATTACTGCCTCACCCAAATCTCCAGGGGGAGTCGGCCCTGGCCGAAGCCTTCCACGGTGGTGTAGTGGAGAAAATCTTCGGCCAGCAGGGCGCGGAAGCGGGCTTCCTCCTCCGGCGTAAACGGCACGATTTGCGGCGAGTGGATGAACTGGTACCCGGTGAAGGCGGCGAGGTCGCTTTGCGCGAGGGCGGCCTGAATGGCGGGCCAGTCCATGAGGGCGGGGCGCGCTTCGCGGACGCTGAAGGAAAAAGGGCCCATTTCCAAGCCCCGGGGCACTTCGCGGTTGGCCTGGATGGCGAGATAGCTGTCGGGGGTGTAAAGGACGGCTTCTTCGTCGAAGAACTTTTGCAGAATGCGGGCGGTGTATTCGAGCGTGTCGAGATCGGTTTCCCGGCGGGTTCGGTTCCAGATGCGGTCGGTTTGCAGGGGAAGCCAGGCGTGGAGATAGGGGGAGGTGAGATGAAACAGCAGCACGAGCAGGGCAAAGCGGTGAAGGGAGGATACGGGGAGGGCCCGGCGCGAGGCGGCGCGGACGATCAGCAGAACCGCAAGCGGATAGAGCGGCGCGAGGTATTCGTCGTAGGGATGCGGGGCGGCGAAATGCACGGTGGTCATTAGCCCGATGCCGGCCCAGAGTGCTTTTTCCTCCGGAGGGCGCGCTCCGAACGGGGTGCGGAGGAAGAGGGTGGCCACCAGGAGCGGCAGGGCGGTGTACAGGGCGCGCAGCATGAATCCAAGATGCACGGCTGAAGGAAACGAATGCTCCCGCGCGGCGTGAAAGCCAAGGGTCTGAAAGAAAAAAGCCCCGGGATCCCGGAGCAGAAAGGGGGTGAAAAACAAAAGCAGGGCGGCGCCGCCGGAAGCCGCGAAGGTAATCCAGGGGCGGTCGCCCAGGCTTTTGCGGCGCAGGAGCAGGGACAGGGTCAGAGGAAGGAACAGGAGAGCAAAAGGCAGGCGGGTCGCGCTTGCCAGTGCCAGCAGCACGGCGGAGGCGGCCAGGGTTCTCCGCTCGGGACCGCGGAGCCAGAGCGCGGCGGCGGCGGTCAGCAAAAGACCGGTGAGGGCGTAGGTTTTGACCGTGAGTCCGTATTGGAGGTAGAGCGGAGCCAGCAGCAGGGCCAGGGGCGGGAGGGCGTCCGCCAGGCGCCGGGGAGAGAGGGCATGAAGCATAATCCCGGCCGTGAGACTGAGCAACAGTGCCTGAAACAGCCGGGCGCCGTACAGACCGAACGCGCGAATGAGGGGCAGCACGGGCTGATACAGATAGGGCAGCGCGGGTGCCTGGGTGAAGGTGAAGCCGGTATAGGGTGTATGTCCCTGAGAAACGCGCCGGACGGCCAGAAGATACCAGCCCTCGTCCTGGTTCAGGGGCACCAGCCGGGCCAGGGCGGCAAGCAGGAGAAACATCAGGACCCCGGCGAGGATCGGGGCGGCGCGTTTCACGCGGGCGCTCCGTAGTCGTCGAGAAAGCGGGCGAGAATGGCGGCGCCGGTTTCGAGGGCGGTCAGGTCGATGAATTCATCTTCGGTGTGGGCCTGGGCGATGTCACCGGGGCCGAAGACGAGGGTCTGGGCGCAGGTGGTGCTGAAGGGGGCGGCGTCGCTGACCCAGGAGGTGCCTTCGCAGGCGGGGCGGGTGCCGGTGACCGCCTCGATGGCGTCGAGCAGGGTTTGCGGCAGGCTGGCGCCGGGGGCGGTGGCGAAGGCGGCGGTCTGATTTACGCGGGTGATCTCACCGGCGAGCAGGCGTTTTTCGCGTACCAGTTCGTCGAGGATATGGCGGGCGGCCTGTTCGAAGAGTTCGGGCGGTTCGGTGGGAATCACCCGGCGGTCGAGCTGGATCAGGGTGTGGTCGGGTATGATATTGTAGGTGTGCCCGCCGTCGATGCGGCCGATGTTCAGGGAGGAAACCCCGAGGAGCGGATGGCGGTGCATCTGCTGCAGGGCTTTGTGGGCGCGGAGGAGTTCGGGCAGCAGCCGTGCGAGCGCTTCAAGGGTGCTGACTCCGGCCTCGGGCTGACTCCCGTGTCCGGAACGGCCCCGGAGGACGATATCATACCAGTTGGCACCCTTGTGGGCGACGACGGGGCGGTTGCGGGTGGGTTCGAGAATGACGGCATGATCGGCGCCGATCCCGCGGTCGGCCAGGTTTTGTGCGCCTTTGGTGCCGCATTCCTCGTCGGGGGCGCCAACAATGAGGAGGGCGACACC
>PXDP01000422.1 GCA_003565035.1 PVC group bacterium
ATTTCTTTTGGCTGGACTAGCAGCAGAGGAGGATTCTGTTCGAGTGAATGTCAGCACACGGGCCCGGTATGAAACGTCGGCCGAATTAAGGGGCATTCGAGAGTATCGCTGTATGGATTTGACGCCGTGCTGTCCTGATGACTGCGGGCACTCGGGGTCTGTGGCCACCTTCGGGATCTTGCAGTACATTCCCTGTGAAGCTCTGAGGCAATGTGGAGGCACGAAACAGGAGGGGTTTGTCGTACTTATTGAGGACAATCACGGGAAATCTTTGGTTTCTGCCGATATTCTGGCAACCCTGAAGACCTTGGAACAGGGTGACAAAGTGTTGCTTTTCTGGCATGTTGACTGTTTATGTCAGCGGGCGGGCAAAATGTACCAGGGATGGGCGGGTTAAAATGTACCACTTTGCATAGCGGCAAATGGCCGGATTCTCGGGGAGTCAACCCCGGAGAATCCAGCCATGGCCAATCATGCAAAAATGGACGTAATACACGCAATTCAACGACTTCACAAAAACGGATGGAGCCAGCGGAGCATCGCCCGCGAGCTGAAGGTGCACCGCCGCACCGTTCGGCGGTATGTCGAGGAACACCTTGCCGGAGAGGCAAAGTGTACCAACCCGCCCCCCGGCGATGCCGGGGAGACTCCTTCAAAATGTACCAAACCCGCCCCTCGGGATCTGACGGGGCCACCCAGCAGTTGCCTGCCTTGGCGTAAGCACATCGAGGATGCCCTGGAGCAGGGGCTCAGCGTTCAGCGAGTCTATCAGGATCTTTGCGGGCATCACGGTTTTACGGGCTCCTATGACGCGGTGAAGCGATTCGTGCGCCGCCTTCGTGAAAAGGAGCCCAAACGCTTCGAACGCGTGGAGGTGCCCCCGGGCGTTGAGGCACAGGTGGACTTCGGAACCGGCAACTGGGTGGAAGAGGGCGGCAAAAAACGCCGCACCCACATTTTCCGCGTGGTGCTGGGCAACTCCCGGAAAGGGTACTGCGAGGCGGTGTTCCGCCAGGACACCGAAACCTTCCTGCGCTGCCTGGAGAATGCGTTCCGGGCCTTTGGGGGCGTGCCGCAAACGCTGGTGCCCGACAACCTGAAGGCGGCCATTCCGAAGGCGGACTGGTATGATCCGGAGGTTCACCCCAAGCTGCGGGACTTCGCGGAGTACTACGGCGTGGCGATCCTGCCGACCAAGCCATATCACCCCCACCACAAGGGAAAGGTGGAACGGGGCGTGGGCTACGTGAAAGACAATGCCTTGAAGGGCAGAACCTTCCGTTCCCTGGCCGAACTCAATGCCCACTTGCAGGACTGGGAGGCGCATGTGGCCGATCAGCGCATCCATGGAACCACCCGCAAACAGGTGGGCGCACAGTTCCGGGAGGTGGAGGCTCCCGCACTCCAGTCCCTGCCTCCCATGCCGTTCCCGGCCTATGAAGAAGGCGAACGGTCCGTGCATCGGGACGGCTATGTCGAAGTGAAAAAGGCCTACTATCAGGCCCCACCGGAATACGTTGGCCGCACCGTGTGGGTGCGGTGGGATGCCCGCACCGTGCGGCTGTTCAACCACCACATGGAGGAGATCCGGGTGCACGCGCGGGTGGAGCCGGGCCGGTTCGCCTCCACGCCGGGCGCGAAAAGTCCCTATCAGGCAGATCGCTCCTGCGCCCACCTGCTCAAGGCCGCCGGAAAGCTTGGGCACTGGTGCGGAGTCTGGGCCGAAAAGCTCGTAGCCCAAAGAGGCGCTGAAGCGTACCGGCCTCTGCTCGGCTTTCAGAGCCTGTCCCGCAAACATCCTCCTGAAGACCTCAACCGGGCCTGCGAAAAGGCCCTGGCATACGGCGCCACGCGCCTCAAAGACATCCGAAGGCTTCTGGAGGAAGAGTCCGACCCCCAGCAGGAACTCGCCTTCCTCCAGGAACACCCCCTCATCCGCGACCTGGCCGAATACCGGGTGCACTTCACCCAACCCAACCCGAAAGGAACCCGTCCATGCTGACACCCCAGCTCGAACACAAACTCACCCGCCTCCGTCTCGGCGGCCTCAAACAAACCCTGCCCATCCGCCTCCAGGAGGCCGCCGCCTCCCGGCTCAGCCACCTGGAGTTCCTGGAACTCATCCTCCAGGACGAAGAATTAGTCCGCAAGGACCGCAAACGCGAGCGCCGCGTCAAAGCCGCCGGCTTCCGTGAAATCCGCCGCCTGGACGGCTTCGACTGGAGCTTCAACCCCCAAATCGACCGCAAGGCCGTCTACCAACTGGCCACCGGACGCTATCTTACCGAAGGCCGCGACGTACTCATGGTCGGCCCGCCAGGCGTCGGGAAAAGCCATCTGGCCCAGGCGCTCGGCTACGCGGCCATCCTCCAGGGAAAAACCGTCAAATACCGCTCCATCTTCGACCTGGTGGGCGATCTCAACGAAGCCGGAGCCCTGCAGGAGAGTGCTAAACGCATCAACACCTATCTCAAGCCCGACCTGTTGATCATCGACGATATGGGGATCAAACAGCTGCCCCGCAACGCCGGAGAACATCTCTTCGAGGTCGTGATGCGCCGTTACGAGCTGCGGTCCACGATCATGACCTCCAACCGGCCCATTGAGGAATGGGGAAAGCTCATCGGCGACGTGCCCGCCGCCGGGGCCATCCTCGACCGCTTCCTGCATCACGCCGAGATCCTCGAAATGCCGGGGCGCAGCTATCGGCTCAAAGACAGGAGAGGCGCATGAGGGCTCCTTGTAGAAACGGTGGACGGGTTGGCCACGCCCGGAGTTGCCCACAGCCGCCGCCCGACCTCCGACGAGCAGGGCAAGGCCCATTCTCGGTCGGAGTCGGCGGCTATGGACAACTCCTTCTTGCAAAACCCAACGCTTTGCACTATCTCAACCTCAACCCGCAAGGTGGTACACTTTGACCCGCCCACAAGTGGTACACTTTAACCCGCCCGGTGACACATTTTTCCAGAGCCTGTTGATCAGGAAGAAAGGCCAGCAGATAAATTAGAATTCCGGCTAAGACCGTCACAATGCCAGCGATAATCGATAAGCGTTTCATAGATAACGGTTAGGATGTGGGACGCGGAG
>PXDP01000482.1 GCA_003565035.1 PVC group bacterium
CCTCGAATACCACACCAAAGACCCGTCCCGCGTCACCGCCCAGAACTTCGACCGCGAATATCTGGAATACGACATTCAGCGTCAGATCGAACTCGAAAGCTACGGCTACCGATTCCTCCGCATCCACAAATTCAGTCTCCTGCCCACCCCGGACGCCCCCACACCCGTCGCCGTCCTCGACCGCAAGCTGCGCGAGGCGCTTCTATAAACAAACTATTACTGGATTGAGATATATTTACTAATCGGTAATATTTAATTTTACAGTAATATTTAACTTGACGTTATCACTGGAATTCAGTTATAATCCTGATTGATAAACCTGACGGAATTATTGATATGGACATCTCCACCCAAAAGCAGCTGCTGGAACACTTCCGGCGACAACAGGACACGGAATCCGACTGGAGTTGGTTGCCGGGAGAAACGCTATGCCTGGATCTCGATGGATGGCGCGTCCCATTCGATCTCCAGGCCCATGTGCATTATCATGCGCTGGATTTGGAACGGCTCGCCGGACAAAAAGAACCCGCAACGCTGTTGCTGGTTCCCGAACTGACGGATCGCTTTCTGGAGAAGTGCAGACAAGCGGGTCTAAGTGTGATTGATCTGAACGGGCGCACCTGGATTCGGGGCAAAGGCCTGTACATTGAACGCCCGCCACAGCCCGGCCGGAACTACCGCAACGCAAACAAACCCCGGAATGTGTTTGAAGGGAAAAGCGCCCGTATCATCCGTGCCCTCCTTTCCTGCCGCGACCGCAAGTGGACGCAGGCGGAGCTGATCCGGCACACAGGGGCCAGTCAAGGGCTGGTGTCCCGGGTGACCAGTCACTTGGTCGAAGAGGGCTATGTCATCAAACCGCAAGACCGTTTCTATCAGGTCGGTTCCACACTGGATCTGCTCGATGCCTGGGTTGCGGCCGACAGCCTGAAAGACCGCACCACCTGTGTTCGAATTACGGGATTGGAAACGGACCCCTGGTTCTGGGCGGACCGGTTGGAGGTCTGGGCACAGGAGAGGTCCGTTGATCTGGCCTTTACACAATGGACGGCGGCATGGGAGCGGCACGGCTATACGGAACCGGCGCTCTGCTCGGCCTATGTCTCGGAGTTCCCCAACGCGGATCAGTTATCGGAATGGGGCGCACGGGAAGTCACAGAGGCCGGAGCCCTGTGGTTGTTCAACCCCTCGGACAAAGGCGTATTCCTGGAAACACAGCGCCCCCTCAACCGGCTTTTGGTGTCCGATGCGCAAATCTTCATCGACCTTCAAAAAACCGGCCTGCGCGGCCCCGAGGCGGCCAAGGCCTTGCGCGATTGGGAGGGCTTCTGTCGGTCATGAAATACGAAACCCATGCCCAGTACGAACCCCGGCGCACCGAAATTTATCATTGGGATTAAAGGCTACGCTAACCATTTCCGAGTTTCGGAATCCCTGTCGTGGGCTTTTCCGAAACTCGGAAGGCTCCAAACACAGCCCCCTGCAGCGGCGGGTTGAGGGAAAACCATTTTTTTAGCGTCATGACAAAGCAAAGCTTGCATATGCGCCCGAATTTCATTTGTGTTCAACCTAACCTTTAATATGGAATCCAACCTACCGCATATGCAAGTTTGAGGACATGACGCAGAACATCCCATCACAGTCTCCATTTCCGGGCCGGGCCGGGCGTAATGTCCAGCAGCCGACGGGATATCGGGCATTCCTGCCCGCGCCTCTCCCGCCGGAGCCCCCCGTGCGTGTGGCCGGGGAGCTGCAAATCCTGCTTTCCGAGGCGGACCGGGAACTCGGACGCCTGGACGGATCCATCCAGACCCTGCCCAATCCGGATTTGTTTGTGTACATGTACGTGCGCAAGGAGGCGGTGCTGTCCAGCCAGATCGAGGGAACGCAAAGCTCCCTGCACGACCTGCTGGCGGCGGAGGCCCACCTCTTCTCCCCGGAGCAGCCCAAGGATGTCCAGGAAGTGATCAACTACGTCGCCGCCATGAACTACGGACTGGAACGCCTTGCCGAGCTGCCCATCTCCATCCGTCTCATCCGGGAAATCCATCAGCGGCTGCTGGAGGGCGTGCGGGGCGGACGGCTGGAGCCGGGGGAAATCCGGCGTTCCCAGAATTGGATCGGCCCCGGCGGCTGCGGACTGGGGGAGGCCACCTTTGTACCTCCGCCGCCTCACGAGGTTCCTGCCGCTCTCGGCGAACTCGAAACCTTCCTGCACCGCGAAAGCGATCTTCCGCTGCTGCTCCAAATCGGCCTGGCCCACGCCCAGTTCGAGACCATCCACCCCTTTCTGGACGGCAACGGACGCGTCGGTCGCCTGCTCATCACCTTTCTGCTCTGCCAGCGGCAAATCCTGCAACAGCCCGTCCTCTATCTCTCCCACTACTTCAAACAACACCGTCAGGCCTACTACGAACACCTGCAAGCGGTGCGGGACCATGGGACGTGGGAGGACTGGCTCGCCTTCTTCCTGCGCGGCGTCATTCAGGTCAGCCGCGAGGCCACCGAAACCGCCCGGCGCATCCTCCTGTTGCGCGAAACCCACCGCGACGCGGTCACCCGCCACCTGGGCCGCAGCGCCGCCAACGGCCATCTCGTGCTCGAAACCCTCTTCCGCCACCCCCTGCTCAGCGTCGCCCGCGCCCGCGAACTGACCGGCACAAGCTTCACCGCAGCAAACACCCTGATTGCCCGCCTCTGCGAACTCGACATCCTCCAGGAGGCCACCGGCTACAAGCGCAACCGAATCTTCCGCTACGCCGCCTACATTGACACCTTTGGGGACTCCCCAGCTCCTCCCACCGTCCAGCCCGAATCCCTTCCATGAACCCAACTGCCAAACTTGACGAAACCGAACTGCAAACCCTCATGCGGGCTCTGAACGATGGGGTGGAGCCGGACCCGGAACTGGGGCGCAAGCTCTTTCCCAGCCTCTTCTCCCACGACTACAAGACCCTGCACGATGCCCGCATCCCCACCATCGAATACGCAGGGAAGCGCCCCGAGGCCGCCATCCTGAGCGAGGCCTCCGTCATGGGAGCGGCCTGCCCGCTCCAGCTCGAACGCTGCTTCGACGGCG
>PXDP01000032.1 GCA_003565035.1 PVC group bacterium
AATCAACAATATTCTCCGAGCCGAAATCGACAACAGCACCTTGAGTGCTCAGAGCGTGGAACTGCGCAGCGAGGCCGAGCCGGCTATCCGCGCGGTGGCCGTGGCCGCCGCGATTTCGGCGACCTTTGGCGGACTCTCGGTTTCGGTGGGCGGCTCCATCGCCGAAAACACCATCGAAAACGACCAGCGCAGCCGCGTGCGCGGCGGCGTCCTGACGGCCTCCGGCGATATCCGGGTGCTTGCACTGGACCGCTCCGCCATCGATTCCGATGTGGGCTCCGGTGCGTTTACGGCGGGATTCCTACCGGGTGCCTCAGTGGGACTCTCCGTCTCCGGCAGCACCCTGCGCAATCAGGTCCGGGCTTTGATTGAGGATGCCACGGTGGTGTCGCAAACCGGCGAGGTGGAGGTCCGTGCCCGGACCGACAGTCAGATCACCTCCCTCTCGGTGGCCACCTCGATTGCTCTGGTGCCGGGCGGCAGCCTGGCAGGTGCCGGTGCCGAGGCCCGCGGCTTGTCTGAGTCGGTGGTGGAAAGTTTTGTCAATGACGGGGCCTCGCTGCGGGCCGGTGGGGAAATTTCTATTCTCGCGGTTTCCAATGTCACGGTGTCGGTGACTACCTTTGGCGCAGCCTTGGGCGGTGGAGTGGCTGCGGGCGTCAGTGTCACCCGGGCCACAGCCAGCGGCACAGTGCGGGCAGGTCTGGACGGTCAGGTGCGCGGTGCGGGCGGTATCGGACCCGGCGCACCCTCGCTTCGCGTCCTCGCGCTTGCCGATCATCGCGCATCGGCCACCTCCACGGCCCTGGCTGGCGGATTGATGGGCGCCGGTGCGGCCGCGAATGCATTCTCAACGGTTTCCCCCACGGTCGAGGCGGTTCTTGGTGGCTCGGCGGATGTGCAGGTCAGCGGCGACCTGACCCAGCGGGCGGCCCTGACGGCGGATGCGCCCGCGCAGGCTCTTGGGGTGGTTGTGGGCATTAATCTTGCCCTTGGATCTTCCGTGGCCACCGCGACCGTCTCGCCCATATTGCGGGTCACGATCGGTGCCGGTGCGCAGGTTCAGGCCGCCGCGCTGAATGTTTTTGCCGATTTCAATACCGCCGAAGACGGCACTCCCTTGACGTTGGGAGCTGTGGCGGATGCGAATGCCTCCGGTGGCTCCGGAGTCCTGACCGGACTTGGCTCTGTGGCCACTGCGACCGCCTCACCCAATCTGGAGATGCGTCTGGGCGGCGCGGGCAGTCTGGTGCAGGCCGGCAGTCTGACCGGACGCGGCCGGTATCACAGCCGTTCGCACGCCACAGCCGAAGGCCTCCTGGTCAGTACGGTCGGCGTGGGGGCCCGGGTGGCCAATGCCACGGTTGGCGGCGACACGCTGATCGACTGGATGGGGGGCACTGTGAATGTCTCCGGGGATATGGATTTAAGCCTCAGCGGCATGAACTGGGTACGGGCCGAAGGCAACGCCCCCAGCTTTGGCGGGTTCACGGGCACGGGCATTAACACCACCGCCACCCACACTGCGGAGCGGACCGTGCGCATCAGTGACGGCACCCAGTTGACGGCCGGAACGCTGACGCTGCTGGCCGCAACCCAGGTTGAGGCCCGTGCGGAATCCCGGGCCCTTTCGGTGGCTGCGGGCGCAGTGGGCGTTTCCCTCGCCACGGTGAATCTGGGCGGCAGCACCCGGGTCTCGCTGGCCGGGGCACTGAGCACCAATGGCCTCATGCGGGCCCGGGCGGAGACGACCCTGCTGGCCGAAGCCCGCGCGGAAGCCTCCGGTGGCGGACTGGTCGCGGGCAATGGCGCCAATGCGGCGGCCCATCTGACTCACCGCACCGAGGCGCGGGTGCTCAGCGGAGCGAACCTCCAGTCGGGCGGGGATTTGCTGATCGAGGCTCAGTCGCAGGCCCATGCGGATGCGGAGGTTTTTGGCCTCAGCCTTGGCGGCGCGGCGGTGGGTGCGATGATCAGTCATGCCACTCTTTCGCCCCAGCTTCTCGCCGAGGTGCAGGCCAATGCCACCCTCGCCAGTGGCGGCACGATTCGCATGGATTCCCGTCTGAACTTCACCGGAAGTCCGGTCTCCGGTCAGCAGGCCCGCGCCGTGGCGGAGGCCAGCGGCGGCGGTGTGCTCGCCGGAATGGGCGCCACCGCGACGGTGACGCTGGGGGCGGATGTACGCAGCCTTGCAGATACCGGCAGCAGTTTTTCCGCCACGCAGGGCGTGTGGGTGGAGTCCCGCGCCAGTGCGCCCGGCACCGCCACTGCCCGCGGCACCGTGGGCGGCGGACTGGGTGTGGGCGTCATCACCGCCACCGGAACAGAAAGCAGCCAGACGCATGCGGTCTTCACCGGCACCGTGGTGCAGGCGGCTTCTCTGGATGTGTTGGCCGATGCGCGCGGCGGCATCTCCGCCACGGCCCGGGCTGTGGCCGGCGGTGCCGGCGCAGGCAGCGGTGCGGTGGCCCACGCGACCGCGAATCCGGTGATCCGTGCGACCCTCAACGGTCCTGCGGTCACCGTCAGTGGCACTGTGCGGGTGCGGGGTCATTGGCGCGGCAATGTCGATGCCCACGCGGTGGGGATCGCGGTGGGCGGACTCGCCGCCGCCGGGTCGGTGGCGACGGCTACGCTGAATCCCAACTTCATTGTGTCGGGCGGGGCCACAAATATCCAGGCCGGCGGCAGCATTCTGTTTGAAGCGGCGCACAACGCCAATCTGGGCGGCGGTATGCTGGATCATGTTGCCCGGGCCCGCGCGGAGGCCTCCAACGGCGGACTCATCAGCGGCAGCGGCGCCAACAGTAGCGTCAGCTTGGGTGGAGAGGTTCGCGCCACGGTGGCATCGGGCGCGGTGTTCCAGGCCGGCGGCAGCGTGCAGGTCCTGGCCACCGTGCGCCAGTTTGGCATTGCGGACGCCCGCGGCCTTTCCGGCGGTCTGGCCGGGGTCGGGGTCACCCTCAGTGAGGCCACGGTCGGCGGAACCGCCGAAACCCGCTTTGACGGAAGCATCACCCAGTCCGCTTCAGTAACCATCCGGGTGGAAAGTCTGCACCACGCCACCGCCGACACTTACGCGCTCAGCGGCGGACTGGTCAGCGGCACCTTCAACACCGCCACCTCGAACATCACCCCCACCGTGATCGGTCGCATTGGGAATGACAGCAGCATCGTCACCAGCGCGGATCTGCAGTTGATCACCTTCAGCCGCGGCATTTCCGCCGCGCACACCCGAGGGGTATCCTCCCTTTCAGGTGTATCGATTGGCGCCTCGACAGCCACCGCCAACGGAAACGTCAATGTCTCCGGCGGTGTGGGGGCGAATGCCTCCATGCAGGCCGGTGGCCTGATTCTTCTACGCTCTCTCTTTAATGTGGCTGAAAATCTCGACAGCCTCAACGATTTCGCCGCCTCAGCGGTGTCCAACGGCTCCTCCGGTGCACTGGTGGGCCTTACCGGCAGCCTTACGGCGGTCAATCTGACCGTGAATGTAACCACGACGGTGGGGACGGCGGCGCAAATGACTGCCGGGGGCCAGCTCTGGGTGAATGCGGCCGGGCGGGCGCGGCTGCGCTCCAATCCGGAAGGGCGGGTGAACGGCGTGCTTGTCGGCGGCGCGACCCACGGCACCCTTGGACTCGCCCTGCACGTGGACGTGATTGTCCAGGATCAGGCCCGTCTGCAGGCCGGCGGTCTCCTGGATGTGAGCACCCTGTCGCTGACCGATGTGCAGTTGGACGCGCAGGGCGGGGCCGGTCAGGCCCTGTCCGATGCCCTTCGCAACCTCCTTACCGGCAGCATTTCGACCTTTTTCGAGGGATCGGCGATTCCCTCCGTGCTTGCCAACGGCGGCACCGTCATCAGCGCCGGCATCACCAACATCACCCGGGTGGTGATGGGAGATCAGGTGAACCTCAGCACGCCGGGTACCCTGCGGGTGATTGCGGACGGCCGCAGTCAGGTCAACGCCCATGCCCGGATGTCCGCCAGCAGCACCTTTGTCGCGGATGCCATCGCGGTGGCGGATGTCTTCATCGATCCGCGCGTGACGGTCAGCTTTGGCACCGGCCTGGTGATGCAGGTCCGTGAACTGGTTGTGCGCACCCGCAATGAAATGAACCCGAGCGTGCGGGCCGATGCGGATGTGACTGCGGAAATCGCCAGCGCGGTGGGCACGGCGGTGACCCGGTTGAATATCGGCACCGGCGGAAATCGGGCCCGCTCGCACATCACCTTCAGCGGCGACTCGCTGGTAATCGCGACCTACTCGGCGGTGATCGAAGCCCTGAACCTCCATGGCGCACAGGAAATGCTGTCCCGTGCGGAAGCCCAAGCGTTCGGCACCCTGACCGCCACCACCAGCGCCCGTGCCGACGGCACTGTGAACGTGGATGCCCGGGTGGAAACCGGAAACGGATTTGATCTCACCGCCCCGCGGATCACCTTCACCTCCCAATCGGATGTGCTGCTGCGCCGCCGCGCTGTGGCTGAAGCCGCGACGATGGTCACCCGCTTTATTGAAGTCGTGGAAACCGTGCAGCGGACGATTCAGGAAAAAGTGGTGCGCTTTTTGCCCCTGGGTAACATCGTGAGCTTTGTCACCCGGGTGATTACCGAGACCATCGTCACCGTGGTGGAGGTGACTGAATTTAGCAGTGAGTTCACCTTTGAGGGCGGCAACGGGCTGAGCGTGGAGGACACCCTGCACCTCAACGGCGCCATCCGCAACCTGGGGGGAGGGGACCGCACCCTCATCATCCGTGAAGACGGCACCTTGGATCCCTCCAGTACGATTGGGGTCACCCTTTCCGGGAACACCGCCTATGTAGACGACATCCTCGGCGATGCCATCTCGGTCATTACCTTCAATGTGCTGCGCGGAAACACCACCGGCAACGCCCAAATTTTCATCGACAAGTTGATCGGTCAATTGACGGTGATCAATCATTCCAACCTGGATCTGGTTTTTGGCCGCATTGTCATGTTTTCCGAAAATCCCGACGCCGAGCCGGATATCACCTACAGCCGCATGGGCGGAGTGGACTACGAACTGGTGGAGCAGGAAAGTGACAGCCGCTTCCTGTTGATCAACCACGGCAGCGGGGACGTGATCTTCACGCAGAGCCTCTCTAATCCCTCCGCGTTCTATGACTTCACCAATCACGGCGGTGCCATCCGCCAGGCCAATGTCAATGTGCAGATCGTGGTGGGCAACCTGGGGCACTTTATCGTTGAGAGTGCCGGGGATGTCGGGAGCAGCACCCAGCCTTTCCGCGTGGATCTGGTGCGGAGCAACTTCCTGCCCGGCGGGGTGCCGAGCACCAAACCCGCCCAGCTCGCCGTGCGCGGCGCCAGCAGCGTTTTCCTCGATCTCCAGACGTTCCGAACCACCTTCCTGCCTCTGACGGGTGTGGAACGTGTTGATGGCTTTGCGCTGCTGCTGGAGGCCGGACAGCTTCTGCAGGCTCAGATCAGTGCGTCCTATATTTCCGAATCCGGGGATGCGTGGACGGCCGCCCCCGGCGAGGTGCATGTGTTGCGCGCCCGTTCCACCGCCGGTGAAGTCCAGCTTACCGCCCCCACCTCCACCCTCACGCTGGGTGCTGCGCCCGCCTTCACGGAACTGCACCCCCTGCTTGCGGATGTTGCGCTGGCGCAACTGGACGCCGCAGGCACACTCTCGGTGCAGTCCGGCGGAGATTTGCGGTCCCTGAACCCCGAAACCGGTGCCGAAGTGCTCGCCAATCAGGTGTCGCTGAATGCCGCCGGACAGATCGGCGATGCCGCCCGGGCTCTGCGTCTGTGGAGTTCACGTTCGGCGGAGTCCGCCGTCACCGTGAGTGCCGCCGGGCTGATTCATCTGCGGGAGCTGGGTCCGGTTCTCCGCGCGCAACAGGTGCAGACCAGCGCCGGAAACATCACCCTGTTGGGGGATGCGGATCTGCTTCTGCTGGCCAACGGCCAGATTCTGACTTCCGGGTTGCAGACAACGCTCAGCTTTGACGGCAACATTACCCTGGCCAGCAACACCACCGTGCAGGCGGCGGATCAGGTGCTGATCCGTTTTGGTCAGAGTGGCGGCGGTTCCGTGTTTGACAGCCGGGCCGCGCTCAACGGGCCGGCTGCGCGTGTGGAAGGCGGCAGTGGCGATGACACCTTCCTGTTGCGGCGCTCCGGCTCCGCCCCGGCGGTGCTTGACGGATTGGGCGGTGCCGATCACTACACGGTCTTCACAGGCAATCTCAGCGCCGAAATCCGCATCGACGACAGCGGCAATGACGGCTCGGTGGATTCGCTCCGCATTGAAGGCTCCGGCAGCAGCCTGATCACCGTCTCCCGCGTGGATGCGGATGTGCGCATTGAGCAGGATGGGAACCAGATCATCCGCTTTGATCACCGACTCGACAATGTGGAAGCGCTCTCCGTCTATGCCGGAAGTGCCGATATCGCCGTGACCGATGCGCTGGCCCTCCTCGACCGCCTCAAACTGACCGGTGCCAGTGTGGTCTGGTCCGCGCCCCTTCATGCGGGCGGCTTTGAGTTCGTTTCCGCCACCGCGCTGACTGTGAACCATGGCCTGCTCTCCCGCAATCACCGCGATTTGCGGCTCACGGCGATGCAGGGTGATATTTTCCTGAACGCGCCGCTGCGCATCGCCTCCGACAATGGCGAGAACGGCGAAGGCAGCGGGCTCATTCATCTGCGGGCGCCGCAGGGCGCGGTGCGCAGCAGCGGCGATGCCTGGCTGCGCAATGGCAGCGACTTTGACGCCCGGATCGAGCGGGCCATCGGCAACGGATTCTACAGCGTCGATCTCAGCAGCGGACAGATTGTCTCCGCAAATTCCACCGTTTTTGATCTGGAAAATGGCGTGATCCTTCGCAGCGGCTTAGGGGCGATTCTGCAGGCTCAGCATGGACGTCTGTCGATTACCGCCCGCGATTACATCGGCCTGGCCACCCCCGGATTCCGGATCAGCCCGGTCTCGATTCTCACCCAGGTTGCCGAGCTGTCCGTGCGGGTGATTTCCAACGGCAATGCCTTCATTACGGATCTGGACGGGGTGAATACCGCCACCGAAACCGATACGGTTGGCGTGAACAGCGGACTGCTCATCCTCGCCACCCTCACCGGCAGCGGGCGGATTGATATGCCGGTGGACGGCAACGGAGAAACGGTCCTGATTTCCACCGACGACCTGAACATTACCTCCACGGTTCAGACTCAGGGCGGCAATCTGATCCTGCAGCCGCAAACCCCCACCCGCAGTATCGGCATCGGCGACACCGCCCCCGGCGATTTCCGGCTCACGCAGGCCGAACTGGATCTGCTCACCGGCGGCCTGAATGTGCTGACCATTGGTCACGACCTCGGCGCCCACACCATCACCATCGGCTCCAACGGCAGCGGTCCGGTGATTTTCCGGCATCCGCTGGTGCTCCGCAATCCCAACTTCGGCGGCATGATTCACATCCAGAGCGATGTCATTAACGAAGGAATCGGCAGCCTCATTCTCGGCTCCGGCAACACCGCGGTGCTCTCCGCCGACTGGTATCAGACCGGAAACTTCGTGCTCAATGACACGCTGCGCGTGGATGGCAACCGGCTGATTGAGGCCACCGGCGACATCATTCTCCAAAGTCCAGGCGTAGTGAACGGCAATGGCGGAGCGAATGATTCGCTCACCCTGCGCGCCGGCGGTCGGATCATCATCCGCGGCGATGTTGGTTTTGACCCGTTGCGTGCGCTGCAGAATCTGATCATCGACAGTGCCACGGAAGTGATTTTTGAAAGCTCGGTGCAGCTCACGGGGCAGTTGGTCATCAACGGCGACGGGGTGCACAGCGGTCAGCCCGCCACCCAGGGTCTGGTGATCAGTAAACCCCTGCGGGTGGAGATCAATGGATCGGTGCAGGCCGCTTCGGTTTCCATTGAGGCCGTGAATGTGATCGAAGTGGACGGTCCCCTGAATACCACCGGCCCGGTATTCCTGGATGCCTCCGGGGCCTCGGCCACGGTGACCCTGGGCGGCGCGGCCACGGTGGGCGGCGATCTCTCGGTGGAGCGGGCCAACACCCTCAGCTTCCGGGAACTCACCGTGGGCGGTTCGCTGAGCGTCGGCGTGTCTGCGTTGGTGACCTTTGAACGTGCGGTCTCCGTCAGCGGCGATGTGACCCTGGGCTCCGCGCTGACCCCCGCCAATCTCGGCAGCGTGATTTTCGGATCACTGGCCCCGCTTAACACCCCCGGGCAGGTGAATATGCACGGAACCGGCGCTTTCACCTTCTCAGCCGACGTGGGCAATGCCCAGGCCCCGCAGATCCTCCGCCTGCATACCGACGGCGACATCAATCTGGAGGGCCGCCTGACGGCCGTCAATGTGGATCTTGTCGCCGGACCGGATTCAAACGTCTATTTCGGTCTGCAGGTCATCATTCAGCATATGGATGTGACAGCAGGGAATCAGGTCCGGGCTGACAGTTCCATCCGTGTGGGGACCGGAGATTTGACGATCACCACCAACCGGGTTGAACTGCGCGGCGGTGCCGGAAGTGTGTTTAATCAGGCTGGAACCAACCTGATGTCTGTGATCACCATCAAACCGTTTGACGTCAATCGGAAGATGGCGGTTGGCGAACCTGCCCTTTTCTTTGGAATGGAAAGTGACCGCCTGGACATCACCTACCGTGAAATTCGCGCCATCGGAACCCAGTTCATTGAAGTCATTTTCGGGGACATCGAACATGGAACGGGGAACGTTTTTGTCGCCGATCTCGGTATCACAAATAATAATCTCTTCTTCTCCCCGCCGTCGATTGTTAATCCGACAACGATTGTCGGTGGGGATATTCAAGTGGGCTATGCGAACCGCCCTGATTTCTTTGATGCGGGCATCGAAGATTTCATGTTCAACTCCCAAGTAAACATCAGTAACAGTGCCGCTTTCATCCGTTTTAAATCGTTGATCCATGACGTGCGCATCGATGCGGCGGTGAATTCGGTTTTCCAGCGCAACGCCTGGGTCCGTATTGAAGCGGAGCAGAACATCATTATCAACAAAGCGGTGTTTGTAAACGACCGGGTCTCGCTCACCGCCGGGTACACTGGCGGTGTTGGCAGTGTCACCGTGAATTCCACCGGGGACGACAGCGGGGCACTTTGGACGACCGGCACCACCACCGCAAACCGCAGGATTGAAGTTTCTGCGGGCGTGGCTGGCGGAGACCTTCTCCTGAACGATGACGTGGGCGGGGTCACCGTTTCCGCGGCCGGCATCAACAGCCAAATCCTTCTGCGGGCCTCTTCGGGATCCATCACCCAAAACCATGGGTTGATCCGCAGCGATCTGCTGGCAGCCACCGCGCTGGGCAGTATTCGCTTTGATCTGACCGACGTTGTCCGGGTGGACGAGGGAACGATCGGGGGCGATACCTATGCCCATGGCAATCCTTTCACGATCAATGGAATTGTCATCACCGGAACCGGAAGCCTGATCCTGACCGAGACGGATGCTCTGATTCTCGAGAATGTGCAGACGAACGGCGGCAGCATCACGCTGGACAATCTGGCCGGTAGCGGAGGCGACCTCCATCTGGGCACGCTTGGCACCGTCTCCGGCAGCATCACGCTCAGGGCGGATGGCGCGATTACCGATCACCGTTCCGGAGAGGGCGTCATTAATCTGACCACCACCGGTCTGGTCGATCTGACCGCCAAAACCGGAATCGGAGGTCCGGGCGACCTCGACATCGATACCCAGATCGGCAGCCTGGCCGCACAGACCACGGTCTCCGGCGGAATTCATATCGATGAGCGCGATGGCCTCCTGATTGTCGGACCGGTCACCACCGCAGGCAACGGGTCAATTTTGATTACGGTTCAGGAAGAAAATTTAAGCATTGCCAATAATGTGATCGCCGGTGGTTCGGGCAACATCCTGCTGGAAGTTCTGCAGGGGGCGTCGGAAATCGGTTCCCAGGTTCTCTCGACAGCGGGTCATATTTCGATCACCGCGCACGCAAACATTACCTTATATTCGACCGCAACGGTCACAACCGGCGAACCGGGGACGGTATGGATTCAGTCTGCGACCGGACAAATCACCATGACTGTATTCAGCACGGTGACCGCATCCAACTCCTCGGTACACATCGCCACCCAGGGTGAGACGGCGGGTGATATATTCCTTGCCGCAGTGACGGGAGCCCGCGTCTCGGTGGTTTCTGCCCACTTCTCTATTTTCACCGCATCTGCTTCCGTTGCCAATATTACCGCCACGGACCTGCGTCTCGAAGCGGCGAATGCGATTGGGACCAGCACGTCTCCGATCCATACGGCCACGGAGAATTTAGCCGCGATTGCGGGCGGTACGAATCCCTCGTTTACCGGGATCTTTCTGAATCAAACCGGAAATACTACGGTGGATGCAATTGCTCCGGTTGTGGTTCAAATCGTGGATACGGATAACCTGTTGACCGCGACCGGTGATGCCGTCTCGCTGTCCGATCTCCGCACTGGAAATGACGGACCGATTGTTCTTCAAGCCGCTGGATCCATTACGCTGAACGATGGCAATAGTAATGGTGCGGCGGTTGCGGCCGATCAAAGCGGCAATATTTTGATTCGGGCGACCGGTGCAAGCTCCGATCTGACGATCAACGGCAATGTCGTATCCGGCACCGGACACGTTACGTTGTCTGCGCAGCGGAATATGCTACAGAATGCCAATGTCACCACCGGCACTCCGGGAACCGTTTTGATCGTTGCGGAATCGGGGAACTTCACGATGGAGAAAGATGCGGTTATCACCGCAACGGAGTCCTCGGTCCTGGTTCGCTCCGGAGGGAATTCTGTACTTGGCCTTTTGGTGGGAAGCGACGTGTCGGTCCGCTCTTTCAATGGATCTATTTTCAGTGCACCGGACAGCACGATGAATGTTACCGCGACCCATCTTCGCCTCCAGGCGGAAAACGCGATGGGTACTGCGGCCAGGCCTATCCTCACCTCCGTGGCTCATTTGACCGCTCATGCAAACAGTACCTCGGCAACCGCCAAGGGGATTTATATTTTGGAATCAAGCAGCGTCATAGTTCGCGATGTCGCAGTATCGGTGCAGGAAGTGCTCGCCAATGCGACGACCCTCGGAATGACGGAACTCAGCCAGGCCGATTTGGTGACTGGTAACGATGGCGCGATTGTCCTCACCACGGTGGATGGAACGATTACCCTGACTGACGGCAATGGAAACGCTTCGGCGGTCAACGCGCAGGGCAGTGGGGTTGTGACCCTCACCGCCAACGGCACGGACCGGGATATCCTCGCCGAAAACAATGCCGATATTTTGGGTGGCAGCGGAGACATGACCCTGACTGCCAATCGCAATATTATTTTGAATGCCGGAAATATTGTTTTCGAGGGTTCCGGCATCGCGGAGATTTCGCTTGTCGCGACGAACGGATTGATCTTCATGACCGATGGTTCGACCCTCGTGAATGAAGCCGGGGACATCAGCCTCCACGCATTAACCGACATCGACATCTCCCTCATCCAAAGCGAAACCGGGAATCTCTATCTGCACGCCGAAACGGGAGCCCTTCGCGATAACACCGCTCTCGAAGAAGCCAACCTGGTCACAGGCGGCACCGCGCATCTGAAGGCCGCCACCGGAATCGGGGCCAATGCCACGCCGGAGGCGGATCTGAATACCCGGGTGGCCGGACTGACAGCTTTGAATACCGTTTCCGGCGATATCATTCTTCAGGAAGAAACCGGTCTGACGATCACGAATGACGACGACCTCACGCTCGGTGGGGTGGTGAACCACGCTGTTGGTGGAGATATTCGCATTCTCACCCTCGCCAACCGGATCACGGTGGCTGGGCAAGTCCGGACGGCGGCGGGTAATACCGGAATCGACTATGGTCATATTGCCCTTCGCGGTACCGCAGCGGGAACAGAGATTGTCGTCAATGCCGCTATCACCGCCACTAACGGACACATTACCCTCCGGGCGAATGACCTGATTCAAATCTACGCTCCAGTCACGACCGATCAAATCGGCACCATCCTTGTCGTCGCTCCATCCGCCACTGCGGAGATTGTCATTGAAAATGATGGCCTGGATACTTTCGGGGCCCTGGTCACGGAAAATCAGAACATCATCATTGAGTCCGGCAATAGCGCGCAAATCGCCGGCATCCACGCCGGAACCGGGACGGTGGACGTCGCGGTGGTCCATGGGGCAATTACCAGCGGCGGACGCGAGGATCTTCGCGACGTGACTGCACAAAACCTCCGCCTGCGGGCCCAGAGCGGCATCGGAACCGCAGCCGACCCGTTGATGTTGGACATCTCGGTTCTTGCCGCCTATACCGTTTCAGGTCCTATTCAACTCACCAACCTTGGATCTCTGACGGTAGACTCTGTAGCGATCGTCGGGGTCATGGAAGTGCTTTACGCTTCCGGTTTGGCGTCTTTTGCCTCACTTGCTCCGGGCAGTGACCAGACCCTTAGTGATATCCGCACCGACAGTGCAGGGGATATCCGGATCGTCTCGGAAACCGGGTCGGTAACCCTCAACGACGGGGTGAATGCCGATGGAATCGGAATTCAGTCACAAGGCGGTCACATTCTGGTTGAAGCCGCGACCTTTGTTCTTCAGGCCGCCGATATCCTGACCAACGGAACCGGAACGGTCACCGTGGAAGCCAAGGGTGGGGATATCACGATGGACGATGGCACCAGGACCCAGACGCAAGAGGGATCCATTACCTACCTTGCGACCGGTGACATTTTCCTCTCCTTGCTCGAAAGCACCGGAGAAGCGGACATATACCTTGATGCCGGCGACCGGATCGTTGACAATACGCTACTCGAGAACCCTAACATCATTACATCCGAATTAGCCACTCTGGTTGCGGTAAATGGGATTGGGGATGTTCATTCTGACGATATTAATATGAATGTGGGCAGCGTCAGAGCAACAAACCAAATTTCCGGCCGCATTGTCCTGCGCGAGGTAGATACCCTCGAAATCGCTTCCGGCGGGATCACCACGCAGGGCGGAACCGGGGATATCATCGTCACCGTGGTGGCCGGACACCTCACAGGCAACGGCCCCGTGTCCGCTCACGGCTCAGGAAACATCCTCCTGGAAACCCTTGGGCTGGATTCAGATATCGAACTCAACGCAAACGTGACCTCCACCGACGGCCATATTACCATTCATGCCGTCCGGAATATTGACCTGACGGAAAACGTGGAGATCAGCACCGCCGCACTCGGCACCATTCTTATCGATGCCGAAAACGGAGAACTGACCATGCACGGCAGCGTAGCCGTGACCGCCACCGATTCCTCGGCGCGTCTTGCCGCTGAAAATGACATCACCCTGGGCAATGTCACTGCCAACGACACTTCGCTCGTCTCCCGCGACGGGGCCATCATCAATGCCGCCGGAACTTCCATGAAT
>PXDP01000417.1 GCA_003565035.1 PVC group bacterium
CCCCTTCCCCGCCCGGGCCAGCGGCTCGCAGAAAAACGAAGTCCGCCAACAGGTGCTTGAGGTGTTGCGCGATACGGATCCCTTCGAAACCGGCCTGCTGGCACCTACCGAGGAGATGTCCCCTTTTGAACGTCAATTGCTTTTTGAACGCAGCCTCATCAGCCGCGAACACGCCGAACTCGATGAGGGCGGCGCGATTGCGGTGAGCCGCGACGAACAGGATGTGGTCATGATCAATGAAGAGGATCATCTCCGCCTGCAGGTGGTCCGTTCCGGCCTGAGCCTGCACGAAACCTGGGATGAAATGACCCGCCTGGACGATGCGCTGGATGATAAAATCGATTACGCCTTTGCGGAGCCCTACGGATTTCTGACCTGCTGCCCCAGCAACACCGGCACCGGAATGCGGGCGGGGGTGATGCTGCATCTGCCGGGACTTGCGCTGATGGAAGAAATCCGCCCGGTCATGCGCGGGCTGAACAAAATGGGACTCGCCGTCCGCGGTCTCGGCGGTGAGGGCAGCGAGGCGGACGGGTTTCTCTTTCAAATTTCCAATCAAATCACCCTCGGCAAGGCCGAAGAGGAGATTCTGGACGATCTGAATGATATTGTGGCCGAACTGATTCAACACGAAATTCACGCGCGGGCCCGACTGGCTGAGAACCGGCCCAACGGCCTGCGCGACAAAGTCGGCCGGGCCGCCGGCGTACTGCAAAATGCCTGGGAACTTCAGTCCAAAGAGGCGCTGGATCTCCTCTCGCTCGTGCGTCTGGGCGTGGCCATGGATCTGCTCAAACTGGACACCCCGCACGTGATCGAACAGCTAATGATTGAAGTTCGCCCTTGCCATCTGCAAAAATTAGCCGAAAAAGAGCTGAATCCAGCCGAAAGAGACCGATTTCGTGCCGAGTGGGTACGATCAAGGCTTGCCGATTTAACAAAAGGACCTAAACTGTAACTCATGAACAACTTTACCCCCAGAGCACAACAAGTTTTGCAACTCGCCCGCAAAGAGGCGGACCGTTTCAATCACGGCTATGTCGGCACCGAACATTTGCTTCTCGGACTGATCGCCCTGGGTCAGGGCGTGGCGGTCAATGTTCTGCAGCGTATGGGCATTGATCTCGAATCGGTCCGGATGGAAGTGGAAAAAGCGGTGGGTGTCGGTCCGGAAACCAAGACCATGGGAAATGTACCCTTCACCCCGCGGGTCAAAAAAGTCCTGGCCCTTGCCGGCAGCGAAGCCCGGGCACTCAACCATTCTTATGTCGGAACCGAACACGTCCTGCTGGGACTGTTGCGCGAGGGAGAAGGCGTGGCCGCCCGGGTGCTGAAAAATCTGCAGGTCGATCTGGAAAAAACCCGGATTGAAATCATGAAAGAACTCGACCCGGGCTACGATCCGGCTGCAGATGAAGCCAAACCGGTCGGCGCCGGTAACAAACCCGCCGGGGAGGAACAGCCCAAAACTCCGGCTCTGAATGCCTTTGGCCGGGATCTGACCGAATCCGCCCGCCGCGGTGAACTCGACCCGGTGGTCGGCCGAGCCAATGAAATTGAGCGCGTCATTCAAATTTTGTGCCGCCGCACCAAAAATAATCCGGTGCTGCTCGGCGAAGCCGGCGTGGGCAAAACCGCCATCGCCGAAGGACTCGCCCAGGCGATCATCAGCGGCGATGTGCCGGAATTGCTGGTGGAAAAGAAGGTCATCACTCTGGATTTGGCTCTGATGGTCGCAGGCACCAAGTACCGCGGTCAATTTGAAGAGCGCATCAAAGCGGTAATGGATGAAATCCGTAAAACCAAAAATGTGATTCTGTTTATTGACGAGCTGCACACCATCGTGGGCGCCGGAAGTGCCGAAGGGGCCATGGATGCCTCAAATATCATCAAACCCGCCCTTTCACGCGGCGAGCTGCAGTGCATTGGCGCCACCACCTTGAATGAGTACCGGCGCTTTATCGAAAAAGATTCGGCGCTTGAACGCCGTTTCCAGTCCGTGCTGGTGAAAGAGCCGAGCATCGACGAAGCGGTGCTGATTCTTCAGGGCCTGAAGCGCAAGTACGAGGATCATCATCACGCGCACATCACCGATGCGGCCATCCGCGAGGCGGTGGAACTCTCTTCCCGCTATCTCACCGAACGCTTTCTGCCCGACAAAGCGATCGACATCATGGATGAGGCCGGCGCCCGCGCCCGCATCTCCGCCATGACCCGGCCGCCGGAACTCAAATCCCTCGAAGAGGAAATTGAGGAAATCAAAGTCGAAAAAGACAACGCCATTCGGGATCAGAAATTTGAAGAGGCCGCCGCCCTGCGCGACCGCGAGCGCGAAGCCCGCGAGAAGCTGGAGGAGTCCATGACCGCCTGGCGCAAAGAGCGCGATGAAAAAGTCGTGGATGTGGATGCCGACGACATCATCGAAATCGTTTCGAAATGGACCGGCGTGCCCTTGACCCGTCTCGAAGAAACCGAAATGTCCCGCCTGCTGGACATGGAAACCGTGCTCACCCATCAGGTCATTGGACAGGCCGAGGCAGTGGCGGTGATTTCCAAAGCCCTGCGCCGCTCCCGCGCGGACCTCAAGGATCCCAAGCGGCCCATCGGCTCCTTTGCCTTCCTCGGCCCCACCGGTGTAGGCAAAACCCTGCTGGCCAAAGCTCTGACCGAATTCATGTTCAATGATCCGGATGCTCTGATTCAGATTGACATGTCCGAGTACATGGAGAAATTTGCCTCCTCCAGGCTGATTGGCTCCCCGCCCGGATATGTCGGCCACGAAGAAGGCGGACAGCTCACCGAACGGGTCCGTCGGCGGCCGTATTCCGTGGTCCTGTTCGATGAAATCGAGAAGGCGCATCCGGACGTGATGCACATGCTCCTCCAGATCCTGGAGGAAGGCAAGCTTACGGACAGTCTCGGCCGCGCGGTGGATTTCAAGAATTCTGTCATTATCATGACCTCCAATCTCGGCGCACAGTTTCTGCAGCGCGGAGCCGGCCTCGGCTTCGGAGAGGTTTCGCCGTCCGCGGATTACGCCAAACTCAAGGAGCAGATGTCCGAGGAGGCC